>CAZRSM010000035.1:0-4856 GCA_964602755.1 uncultured Planctomycetales bacterium | reverse complement strand
CAGGTACCACGGCGCCGGCTGATACGTCACCACGTTGCCGCCGCCGACCAGCGTGTACGGCACGCTGGTGATCGGCCCGGCCCCGGGGTCGCTGAGGCTGCCGTTGGCCGGCAGGGACGTGATGATGTAGACCAGCGCGCCGGGCGGGTCGGGCAGGCCGTCGTCGCCGGCGATCAGGGTGATGTCCAGCGGGTTGTTCATCGGCGTGCTGACGCTCTGCCCGCTGGCAGCCGGCGGCCGCGGCCCGCAGGAGCCCATGTTCGAGAGGTCTGAAGGATAGAAGTCCGGGTCCAGACCATTGCCCTCCGACAAGCCACTGATGCCGTCGGTGGCGTCGATGTTGAGATAACTTATGGTAATCGTACCGTCGAAGAACAACTCTATCTGGAATGTGTTGCTGTCACTGCTGCCATACTGCGGCACGTTCTGCCAGGTTATGGCAACGCGGTCGGCCAGTTGCTTGTAGCTCACTGTGCCGCCCGAGGCGGGGTTGAGGTCGTCGAACAGGCCACTGACGCGCGGCAGTGAGAAGTGGTCCGCCAGTGATTCGGTATAGTCCGTATCCGACTGGCCGAAGGTGATGTAGCCATTGGAGCCGACGTAGAAGCTGCTCCAGGCCGTTCCGTAGAGGTAGACCTGGGCGCCGCCGGTGAGGCTGACCAGTTGCGAGTCGTCGTCCGAGAGGCTGATCGGCGTGCCGCCGGTCGGATCGGTCGGCAAAGCCGTGATCGGCTCGACGCAGCCGGCGTAGAAGTCGACCGAGCCGTTGGGGGTGAAGGTCAGCGAGAGGTTGGCCAGGTCGTTGCCGCCGAACTCCTCGGTGAAGAAGTCGGGGATGTCCGGCGTGGTGAAGCTGTAGCAGGCCCCGCCGGCGTCGTCGTAGGTGGTGTTGCCGGCCTGGTCCTCGGCCGTGACCGCGAAGTAGTAGGTGGTGGCGTCGGTCAGACCGGTGATGCGGAAGGAGTGGCTCGTACGATAGCCGCTGCCTTGCGCGGTCCCGGTCAGAGCATCGCAACTGGTGCCGTAGAGGATTGTGGCCTGCGTCGGCTCGTCTGTATCGAAGGTGATGGTGGCGTCACGCGGATTGATGGGCGCGACGGCCACATTGCTGATCACCGGCGGCGTACAGTCGATCGGCGCGCTGGCCGTCACCGGCACGTTGGTGCCGCCCTGGCCGTCGTCGGCGTCGATGTAGGTCAGCGTGACGGTATCGCCGGGAGCGATCAGCAGCACGCCGGGGCCGCCGGTCTGGTCCATGTCGACGGTAGCCAGGAAGGTGGCGGTCTCGGGGCCGGTCTCGGTCAGCGTGACGGTCAGGCCGTTGGGATCGGAGGTAGAGACCAGGCTCACGTCGACGGTTTCGATCACGGTGTCGTCGGTGTTGAGGTCGCAGTCGACCACGCGCAGCGTGGCCGAGGCGGTGCAGGGGTACTTGGCCCGGTCGAGGGCTGCCACGCCCTGCGGAGAGCAGGCTACCAGCAACGGGGTGGCGGCCAGCGAGAACGACTGCGGCCCGCTGGGCACGTTGTAGCCGTAGACCTCGATGCGGTAGGCCCCGGGCGTGGGGTTATCGATGACCACCTGCTCGATGTTGTTGATATGGTCTTCCTGGGTGCGTACCGCCGGCGCCGACGGGTTGTTCATGTCCAGCGTCCAGGGGTAGTACTGGTTGTTGGACGAATCGAAGACGCGCAGGTCGAGGTCGTTGACCAGCACGGGGTTGACATTGGGGGTGCCGGGCACGTCGTCCCAGGCCAGGGTGACCTTGATCTGCGTGTCGCCGGGGTTGGCGATCACCAGCACGGTGAAGGTTTCGCCCTGGTCGACGCTGCCTTCGAGGAAGTTGCCGCTGCGCAGCAGGTCGACGGCCGGCTGGGCGCGCACCGAGCCGTAGCCGGTCTGGTAGTCGGGACCGGGGTTCTGGATGTCCTGGGCGGTGTGGGCCAGGAGCACCTTGAGCGTCGAGTTGCGCGGATCAGGCTCGCCGGGGTACTGCTGGCGGAAGTCTTGGATCAGCAGGACGCCGATGCCGCAGACTGTAGGCGAAGCCATCGACGTGCCGCACAAGGTGGTGTATCCGCCGCCGGAGTTGCACGAGGTCACGCCGCCGTCGTCGTTGGACTGGCAGCCCGGGGCTGAGACGTCGGGCTTGAGGCGGCCGTCGTCGGCGGGGCCGAAGCTCGTGAAGTCGGTAACCGAATCGTCGTTGGAATTGAGCGCCCCGACGGTAATATGGTTCTTGGCACAAGCCGGCGGAGCGGTCGAGTGATAGGGAATCTCGAAGCCTTCCACGCCCAGGCAGCGCGTGGTCTGCCGCTCGTTGCCGTTGGCCCAGACGATGCGGAACGGCTGGGTGAACAGCGGGTTCGACCCGTCGCCGCGGACGATGGTGTCGATCAGCACGCCGGTGGCACCGTAATTGCCTTCCCAGGTGCAGTCGAAGCCGTTGGGGGCGGTGTTGGTGCCGATCGAGTTGTTGGCGATAGTGGCGCCGTACGTATTGATGGCTTCGCTGTAGTCCTGTTCGATGTCGCCGGGATCGGTGTAGAGGAAGCCTTCCTGCAGGCCGCCTTCCTGCTCGAAGCCGTAGGATACCATGGTGCAGTTGGGGGCCATGCCGGCGTATGTGCCGCCGCTGGCGGTGCCGTCGCCTCCGACGGTGCCGGCGACGTGGGTCGAGTGGTAGTGCACGCCGCTGAGATCGTGCTCGGTCAGCCGGCCGCCGAAGTCGGGATGCGTGTGGTCGGCGGTGCCGCCGTCGTAGATCAGGGCGACGACGCCGGTGCCGTCGAGGCCGTAGGGGGCCTGGTGGACGATGTCGGCCCCGACGCGGGCCCGGTTGGAGTCGTTGGTCGGGCTGAGCGGCGGCAGCGGCGGCTCGATCCACTGGACGGCGTCCTCGTCCGCCAGGGCGTAGACATTGTTATACGGGAGCTCGAGCACCAGCCCGTTGATCGACACGAGCCGCGAACGCACGCGAGCCTGGTAGAACGAGGCCAGCCGGGCGGCGTCCTCGAGATCGATATCCGGATGGAACAGCACGTAGACGCCGACGGTCGGATCCTCGTCGGCGGTGGGGGTCTGCCACTCGGCTTCCTTCTGGCCGGCAGGGGTCTTGGGCCGCGCGACCATCCAGTCGTAGACGATGCCGTCGATGAAGCCGGGGTGCAGCTTCCATTCACGCTGCACGTCGAGCACCGCGGCCAGCGCATCGACCGTGGCGATGCGGTCGGCGGCCAGACGCTGCGGATCGAGCGAGGCGAAGAAGGCGTTGTCGCCCAGGTAGCGCTGCAGCGTGAGGCCGGCCCGGGTCAGGGTGCGCCGCTGGGCGGGCTCGAGCGGGTGACGGAACTGCACGACGACGTGGCGCGGACCTTCGGCGGCCAGCGCGGCCAATGTCTGGGCCGCCTCGGCGGGCGTGACGTGTGGCACGGTTACAGGACCGCTGATCCAGCGAATGACGCCTTGCCCGGCGTGCCGAGCAGTCGTGACGGCAGCGGAAGTGTTGTTTTTGGCCTCGCCGCTGGACCAGGGCACGACGAGCGCAGAGACGGTCAGCAGGCAGGCCCCCGCGGCCAGCCCGACGAGAGTGCGGTTGATCACTTTTCGCCCTCCTGGTGTATGCACGCTGAAAGGACAGACTTCGGATTCCTCGCAAGACTGACGCCAGCCGCCGCCAACCCGACCTGGCGGCAGGGCGCCTGCGACGTGGTCGAGCGGGTCACGGACATGGTCCCGGCCGACGAAACGTTCGCAGCAATCCCAGTATAGAGCAACGGCGCGGCCAACTGCCAGGAGTTTTTTTATTAGGACATTGTGCTGAATGCAACAGGTCCGATATGGCGGCGGCGGCGCGGCGTGGGCGTCCCATAAAGAAAGACGGCATCGCGCCTCATGAGGGCGCAAAGCAGACGCCGGACGGTTTCGTCCGGCGCCGGCGTCGTTGTGCAGGTTTTCAGGCCTGCCAGGGCTGTCAGCCGCCCTGGCCGAAGGTCGAGTCGCTGATCAGGCCGCCGAAGCCGTCGGTCGAGTCGCCCAGGCCGCCGCGGAGCTTGCGTTCGCGTTTGGCGCGTTCGGTGGCTTCGCTGTCGGCGTCTTCTTCGCCGGCCCAGTCGGCCCGCTTCTTGGACAGGCCGATCTTGCGTTCGAGGGTATCGACGCGCAGGATCTTGACGTCGATCTCGTCGCCGATCTTGACCACGTCCTGCGGGTTCTCGACCTTGTGGTCGGCCAGCTCGCTGACGTGGAGCAGGCCTTCGAGGTCGGGCTCCAGCTCGACGAAGACGCCGAAGTTGGTGATCTTGGTGACCTTACCGCGGACGACCATGCCGGGCTGGTAGCGCTCGGGGATGGCGCGGACCCAGGGGTCCTCGGTGAGCTGCTTGAGGCCCAGGGCGACGCGCATCTTCTCCTGGTCGACTTCGAGGACGACGCACTTGATCTTGTCGCCCTTCTTGACCATCTCGGACGGATGGCTGACCTTCTTGGTCCAGCTCATATCGCTGACGTGCAGCAGGCCGTCGATGCCTTCTTCGATTTCGACGAAGGCCCCGTAGTTGGTGAGGTTGCGGACCACGCCCTCGACGACCGTGCCGGGCGGGTACTTCTGGGCCACCGTGGTCCAGGGATTGACCTCGGTCTGCTTCATGCCCAGCGAGATTTCCTGTTTCTCCTTGTTGATATCGAGCACCACCACCTCGATCTCGTCGCCGACGTTGAGGATCTCGGAGGGGTGGTTGATACGGCGGGTCCCGCCCATCTCGGCGATGTGCACGAGGCCCCCGACACCCCGCCCGCGCTTGACCCACGCGCCGTCGTTGACCATGGTTCCGACCCCGCCCCTCCCGCGCCCGCCC
>CAZRSM010000034.1:0-3399 GCA_964602755.1 uncultured Planctomycetales bacterium | reverse complement strand
GCCGAACGCATGACCGTCAGCTATAAGACCGCCGACTCGTACCGCACCTCGCTGCTGCGCAAGCTGGGCGTGCGCGACCGGGTCGAGCTGGCGCGCTACGCCATCCGCCAGCGCATCATCGATCCTTGAGGCCTTTCCGATCCCGGCTCGGTCGCCTCTCGCCATGAGCGCCTAGTCGCTCACGTCCACGGCCGGCGCGGCCGTGTCACCCGTTCGCCAAGGGCGCCGCACCGCAGGGTGGGCGCTACCCGCCGCAATCGAGACGCGGCAGCATTCCCAGAGACCGCCAAGGACGCCAAGAGACCGCCAGGAGCGTCAAGAGACCGCCAAGGACGCCAAGAGACCGCCAAGGACGCCAAGAGACCGCCAAGGGCGCCAAGGACGCCAAGAAACGCCAAGACGTAGGGTCGGCAACTCCCCCCACGACCACAACGAGGCGCCGCGCGCCGACCGTCCCCCCTCCCGGGGGGGACTTACGGGGGGGTCACGGCCTGCGGACACGAACCGCCAACGGAAAGCCGGATGGTGGCACTGCCCATGCCACGAACCCGCGGACAGCCGCGCCGCCAGCCGGATGCAACCTCTTAATCCCTCAATCCCCGTTCCCTCAATCCCTCTCCCCGCGTCCCTCAGTCCCTTCGTCCCTCAGCCTTGTAGGCTGGGCACCGCCCACCACGATTACTGAGGCAGGGCCAGGAGCCCCCGCCCCCCTCGCCTCAGTGCCTCAGTGCCTTAGTGTCTCCGTGCCTCGTTGCACCCCCAACCGTCCCCCCTTCCAGGGGGGACTTACAGGGGGGTCGAAGCCCGCAACCACGAACCGCCTGCGGATAGCCGCGCCACCGCCGATCCGCCCCTGCGCGCTCAGAGCGCGGCGCCGCCGATCCGCCAACGCGCGCACGCAGAGCCACACCAGCGCGCGTGCACCGCGCCAACGTGCGCACGCAAAGCCGCATCGGCGCGCGTGCTCGTCGCTGCGCCGTCGACGTGCGAAGAGCCTACTCGATCAGCGGCTTTATCTCCGGGTCGTTCATGTTGTGGCGGGTGACGACCGCCACGCCGGTGTCGATGCGTTGCTCGACCGGCTTGCCGTCGAGGTGATCGACCAGCGTCTTGACGGCCAGATAACCCATCTTGCGCGGGTTCTGTACGATCAGGGCGTCGATTTCGCCGGTGCGCAGGCCGGCCACCAGCGGCGGCGAAGCATCGAACCCCACGAACCGCAGCATCCCGGCCGGGCCCTCCTGCCGCAACGCCAGCAGCATCCCCAGCGTCGACGACTCGTTGGGGCAGAAGACCCCGTCGGCCTCGCGGATCTTGTCGAGCAGGTTCAGTGCCGCGGTCTTGGCTTCGCCGGCCGTCGCGCCGGCATAGCGGTTGTCGACGATCACCTCCATGTCGGGATACTTGGCGATCGCTTCGAGGAAGCCGGCCTCGCGGTTGGTAGTGCTGGCCGAGCCGACCATGTAGCGCAGCAGCACCACCTTGCCTTTGCGGTCCAGCAGTTCGGCCATCTTTTCGCCGGCCAGCCGGCCGCCCTCGCGATTGTCGGTGGCCACGAAGCTGATGAAGTCGCGGCCGACCTGGCCTTCCAGCGCCGAATCGAAGATCACCACCGGGATACGCTTTTGCGCTGCGCTGCGCACCGTTCCCAGCAGGGCCTTCGAGTCGAGCGGCGCCAGCGCGATGCCTGCCACGTTCTGCGAGATGAACTGCTGCACCACCTGTATCTGCTGGGCGCGGTCGTTCTCCTTGAGCGGACCCTTCCAGATCACCTCCACGCCCAGCTCCTGGCCGGCCTGCCTGGCGCCCGCCTCGACCGATTTCCAGAACACGTGCGTGGTGCCCTTGGGAATCACCGCGATCGAACGCCTGGCCTGCTGCGTGGCCGGTTTGCGGTCCGCGGCTCCTGGCTGACCAGTACCGTCGGCCGCCGGCTGCTGCTTCTCGCAGCCTCCGACTGCCAGCAGCGCCGCCGCCAGAATCAGACCAACCCGCTGCATGACGCGCTACTCCTTCTCGGGTTGCCAATCGGGCAGGCGCCCCGGTGTCCACGGCGCGCCGGCCATCTCCATCTTCCGTTCCAGCTCCGCCAGATCACGCTCGATCAGTTGGCGCAACTGCGGCAGCAATTGCGCGAACTGCTCGCTGGCCCAGCGGTAGTTGTCACGCTGCGTGAGTGTCGGCGGGGCGGTGGTGTACCACTGGCCGCTGACGACCTGGCTGACGCGGCTGCTGATCGACGGCACGGTCGGCTCGTTGCGCTTCGAACGCGTGCGGTCGCCGCGCAGCTCGGTCAACATGCGGTTGAGCCGTTCCTGCAGGGCATACAGCTCGCACAGCAGCTCGGGGTCGGCTCCCGGGGTGTCGACGTACGCCCGCCGCAGATACGCCAGGCGCTTGTCGGTTTCTTCGGCGACCCGCAGGGCACCCTGCACGGCCCGCTGCAATCGGGCCACCTTCTGGCGGAACGCCAGCACCTCGGCCGGATTGTCCGCTGCGAAGGTCGCCTGGCGCAGCTCGACGACCTCGAACTCCTGTGGCTGATCCAGGCGGGTCAGCTTGCCGTCGACCTGCTTGTAGAGCGTTACGATGTAGCGCCCCGGAGCAACCAGCGGCCCGGCCGGACTGCG
Organism: uncultured Planctomycetales bacterium; assembly: GCA_964602755.1. Lineage (GTDB taxonomy): Bacteria > Planctomycetota > Phycisphaerae > UBA1845 > Fen-1342 > JALSRY01. Next base: position 769 of record CAZRSM010000034.1, on the reverse strand, counting down.
GTCCCAGGGGGCGCGTTGCGTCGGTTCGTTCAGTCGTGTGGGCGTCGTGGCCGGGTAACGCAGATCCCAGGCCACCCGATGGAAACCCCTGCCCCGCGGGCCGACGATCCGCCGCACCACGCGGCCGGCCTGGTCGCTGACGACCAGCACGATCCGCGGCGGCAGCTCTTCGTCCTCGGCCCGCAGCTCGTCGAAGCTGGGATAGCGCACCGGCTTGCCGGCCTTGCGGGCCTCTTTTTCGGCCTTCTGGCGGGCCTCTTTGCGGGTCAGCAGCTTTTCCTTGAGGTAATAGGTGAACACCGCCCCGAACGGGGGATTGCGTGCCGCGAAGTACGCCGCCCCCTGCGAGCCTTTGCCGTTGGGGTTGCCCAGCCGGTTGCGCTCGACGTACAGCAGGGCGTCCTTGACGCTGAACAGGTGGGCCGGCTCGGCCAGAAACTCCTCGCTGACCGACCGCAGCGGCGAGTAGTCGTCCAGGATGTAGATGCTGCGGCCGAAGGTGCCCAGCACCAGGTCGTTCTCACGCCGCTGAATGTCGATGTCGCGCACCGCGATGGTCGGCAGGCCGCCCTTGAGCTGAATCCACTTCTGGCCGCCGTCGACCGTGAAGAACACGCCGAACTCCGTCCCCACGAACAACAGGTCGGCCTTGATGTGATCTTCGGCGATGGTGTAGACGATGTGCCGCGCCGGCAGATCACCCACCAGCGACTGCCAGGTGCGTCCCCGGTCGCGGCTGACCAGCAGGTAGGGGCAGAAGTCGCCGCTC
>CAZRSM010000033.1:0-2204 GCA_964602755.1 uncultured Planctomycetales bacterium | reverse complement strand
TATCACCAGCGCGTCGTCGAGCAGGCCCAGCTTCTTGAGCTCGCTGAACATCTGCCCGATGTAGAAGTCCGCCTCCGCCACGCCCGCGTCGTAACGCGCCTCCCAGTACTCGCGATAGCCCTTGAGCCGCTCGTAACGCGTCGGGTCGCTGGTCTCCTTGGGCGGCTTGCGCAGGTAGGCGTTGATCCGCCGAAACTCCTGCGGCGTCAGCAGATGCTTGTCGGGCATCTCCTCGACCTTCTTCATCAGCGGATCCATGAACCGCGGGGCGGCGTCGTACGGCCCGTGCACGTCCATGTAGTGCAGGTACAGAAACAGCGGCCTGTCGCTCGCCTTGCGATTCTTGAGCCACTTCAGCGCCGCCTCGTTGACCACCGAACCACGCACCGTGTTGTCGGCGAATTCGGTGTCGAAATGGTCGAACCCCTGCGCGAAGCCGTATGGCGCCCGGATGAACTTGTTGGCGCAAAAGCCGGCGGTCTCGTAACCAGCCTGCTTGAGCGCTTCTGCCAGCGTGAAAAACTCGTCGCTGAGCACCGACTGCCTGGCCGTGCGGCCCGCTTCCATGCTGGCCATGACGCGGTAGCTCGTGGCCTTGTGCACGCCCGGATAGTAGCTCGTAAACAACGATGCCACCGATGGTAAGGTCCACGGCGCCGGCGCTGCGCAGTTCTCGAATACGACCCCCACCCCGGCCAGCGAGTCGATCGTCGGCGTCAGGCCCTTGCGACAGCCGTACGCCGCCAGCCGATCCGCCCGCAGCGAGTCCACCAGGATGAGGATCACGTCGGGCCGCGGCCGGCCCTCCGGCAACACCGCCGTCACCCGCGGTCCCTGCGCGCCAGCCTGCGGCGTCCCGGTCTGCGACTCACCGCCCGGCGGCGCCGGCGTCTCCTTGCTGCAGCCCGCGCCGGCGAGCATCAACCCCACCAGCAGCCACCCCCAGCATCGCCGCCGCCCGTACCGGCCCCGGCCGCCGCTTTCGCCCTTGCCACACATCTGCCGACTCCTCACGATTGCGGGGCGCAACGCCCCCGCTCCGGACGCCTCGCCGCCTCGACATTAGATCGGTCAGCATAACGCTAGGCTTTCCCGATTGCCAACCGCCCGGCACGCCCGATATTCGCGCCCCTGCCGCCGTACCACGCGCCCTCCGCGTAAACAGCATACATCGTATCCCCCCGCCCCCTTCCGGCCCCCTCGACCGCCCCATGTAGTGTACCCCTGCAAGTTGGACAACTCCGTTGTCTATCACGCAGCGTCGCGTAGCGACGCTGCGTGGGTCTCGTCGGGCGTGCGGTAGCCCAAAGCCTGGTGCGGCCGCTCGGCGTTGTACCAGCCGATCCAGCGGCCGATCGCCTCCCGGGCGGCCGCCAGCGAGGCGAACCCGCCGGGATGCTGCCACACGCACTCCTCCTTGAAGCTGCGGATAAACCGCTCGCACAGCCCGTTTTCCTCTGGCGTGTACGGCGTGATGAACTCCTGTGTCAGACCGTACTCCGCCACCGTCCGCCGGTAGTGCTGCGAGCCGAACACCAGCCCGTTGTCGTGCCGCAGCACCAGCCCCGGCGGCGCGCCACGTGTCCAGCCAAAACGCCGCAGCAACGCCATCTCCAAGGCCCGCGGGGCCGTCCGGGCCCGCGCCGTGTGGGCTAACTCCCAACCCAAAACCTGCCGCGTGCAGCAGTCCACCACCGGCACGAAGCTGCACCAGCCGTCCTCCACGCCGCAGAACACCAACGCCACATCGGTCGCCCAGCGTTGATCCGGTCGCCGGGCCACCGACCGGCTGCTCGGCACGCGCGGCCGGCCACCCTTGCGACGCTTGTGCACGCACCAGCCGAAGTGCCGCATGAGGCGGGCCACCTTCTTGAGGTTCACCCGCCAGTTCAGCCGGTATTTCAGATACGCCCACACCCGCCGGATCCCGAACGTCGGGAAGGCCTGGATGATCGAATAGATCAGGTTGGCCAGGATCCCGTCCACTGGTCGGGCTCGCCGTTGCCGCGGCTGGTAATACACCGTGCTGCGCGGCACGCCCATCAGCCGGCACAGTCGGGCCAGGCTGATGGCTTTTCCCTCGGCCAGCAGGTCGTTGCGCACCGCGATCACGAGTTCTCTTCCCCGCAGCCCCGCAAGACTGCGGCGGTGCGTTTTTTTTCGACGTCCAGCTCCAGCGTCAGCTCGCCGATCTTGGCGCACAG
>CAZRSM010000032.1:0-6069 GCA_964602755.1 uncultured Planctomycetales bacterium | reverse complement strand
GGCGGGTTCAGTTCGCTGGCGGCCGCCCGGGAGGCGATCGGCCGCTGGATCGAGTGGTACAACGCCGAGCGGCCGCACCAGGCTTTGGGCTACCGCACGCCCGACGAGACCCACGCAGCGTCGCTACGCGACGCTGCGTGACAGACAACGGAGTTGTCCGACTTGCAGGGGTACACTACAGACGCCGAAAAAAGGGCCGCTCGGGCGTACTGGAAGCACGGGCGGCCGGCGTGTATGATTCCCGCTTTATTGGAAGCGGCGCGCAGCGGTCGCGGTGGGCCGGTGTGCGCGGGAGAGTATACGCCGACTTAGAGCCGGGGGCGGCACAAGGCGAGGCACCGTGAAGTTCGTACTGATCGATCGCATCACCGAGCTCGAGAGCGGCCGGCGGATCGTGGCCTGCAAGGCCCTGTCGCTGGCCGAGGAGTACCTGGCCGACCATTTCCCGGCCTTCCCGGTGTTGCCGGGGGTGTTGATGCTCGAGGCTCTCACGCAGGCCGGCGCGTGGCTGGTGCGCGAGGCGCTGGATTTCGCCCCCAGCGTGATCATGCTCAAGGAAGCCCGCAACGTGACCTACAAGAGCTTCCTGGCGCCCGGGCGGACCATGGAGCTCGAGGCGGTGTGCAAGGAGCTTTCCGCCGAGCAGAGCGTCTTTGCCGCGCGCGGGACGGTCGAGGGACGCGAGGTGGTCAAGGGCCGGCTGGTGCTGCGGCACTTCAACCTGGCCGACAGCGACCCGTCGCTCGCGGCGGTCGACGAGCGCCTGCGCGAGCACTACCGAAGCCAGTTCGCGCTGGTGCGCCGCCCGTCGCCGGCTGCGGCGACGCCGCAATGAACCGGGGGCAGACAGGCAAACGAGAGAACCAGACCTTTTGACACATAACGGCGCGGTTTAGTGGAGGCAGATATCGATGGCAGCCGTACCCCGAGAGGAGATCTTCGAGAAAGTCAAGGAAACGCTGATCGACGCGCTGAGCGTCGAGGATGACGAGGTTACCGAGGAGGCCACGCTGACGGGCGACCTGGGCGCCGAGTCGATCGACTTCCTCGATATCGTCTTCAGGCTCGAAAAGGCGTTCGACATCAAGATCCCGCAGGAGGAACTGATCCCCCGCGACATCCTCAGCAACCCCGACTACGTCAGCGACCGCAAGCTCAACGAAGCCGGCATCAAGGCCCTCAAGGAGGCCATGCCGCACGCCGACTTGAGCGAGTTCGAAAAAGACCCCGACATCGACAAGATCTCCGACGTCTTTACCGTCGGGACCATTGTCAACTTCGTCGAGGCCAAACTGGCCCAGGCCTGAGAAACGACCGTGCGCTGGATCTGGATTGACCGTTTCGAGCAGTTCGAGTCGGGCCGCCGAGCCGTGGCGCTCAAGAACGTCTCGCTGGCCGAAGACCACATCCACGACCATTTCCCCGGCTTCCCCGTGATGCCGACTTCGCTGATGGTCGAAGGCATGGCCCAGACCGCTGGTATCCTGGTCGGCGAGGCCCGCCAGTTCCAGGAAAAAGTCATCCTGGCCAAGGTCAAGCGGGCGGTCTTTCACGGCGTGGTGCGCCCCGGCGAGACCATCCGGCACGAGGCCGTCATCGAGCAGCTCACCGAGCAGGCCGCCACCACCACCGGCCGCACCACGGTGGGCGACGAGCTGGTCGCCGAGATAGACCTGGTGTTCTCGCACATCGACAAGAACGTCAGCGGCCTGGAGTTTCCTGAAGAGAACTTCGTGTTCAACGAGTCGTTTCTGTCACTGTTGAACACCTACCGTCGCAACACCGGCGAGAGGATCAGCCTGTGAGCAGCCGTCGCGTGGTGATAACCGGCCTCGGGCCGGTCAGTCCGATCGGCAACGGGGTGGCCGAATACTGGAACGCGCTGCTGGAGGCCCGCTGTGGCGTGCGGCGCATCGCGGCCTTCGACCCGTCGGGCTTCGAGTCGCAGATCGCCGGCGAGATCGACGGCATCAAGGTCGGTGACTTCGTCCCCAGGAGCTATCGCAAGGCCGGCAAGATCATGGCCCGCGACATCGTGCTGGCTGTGGCGGCGGCCTACCACGCCGTCAAGGACGCCGGCATCAACACGCGCTGCCTCGTCGAGCGGGGCGAAGCCGAGGCCGCCAACGTCGACAGCACGCGCCTGGGCGTCAACATCGGCGCCGGGCTGATCTGCGCCGATCTGTCCGAGCTGGCCGAAGCGCTCTACGCCGGCGTCGAAGACGGCCGGTTCAGTCTGAAAAAGTGGGGGGCCGAGGGCATGAACAACCTCACGCCCCTGTGGCTGCTCAAGTTCCTGCCCAACATGCTGGCCTGCCACGTGACCATCGTGCACGACGCCCGCGGCCCCAGCAACACCATTACCTGCGGCGAGGCCAGCGGCCACCTGGCGGTCGGCGAGGCTTTTCGTCAGATCCAGCGCGGCGCCGCCGACGTGGCCATCTGCGGCGGGGCCGAGAGTAAAGACAACCCCATGGCCCTGATCCGCCAGGCCCTGCCCGGTCGGCTCAGCCGCCGCAACGATCAGCCCGAGCGGGCCTGCCGGCCGCTGGCGGCCGACCGCGACGGCACGGTCGCCTCCGAGGGCGGCGGTCTGCTGGTGCTCGAAGACCTCGAGCACGCCAAGGCGCGCCAGGCCCGCATCTACGCCGAGGTGGTCGGTTTCGGCGCCAGCAACGATGCGGCCCGCCCGTCGCCGGTCAGCCCGCCAGACGGTTCCGGGGCGGGTCTGGCACTGGCGCTGCGCAAGGCCCTGCGCGACGCCGGGCTGGGCAGCGAGGCGGTGGATCTGGTGTCGCTGTTCGCCTGCGGCCTCAAGGAGCACGACGCTGCCGAAGCCCGCGCCGTGGCCGAGGTGCTCGGCCCGCGGACCAGCGAAGTGCCGGCGGTGGCCATCAAGGGCCTGATGGGTAACAACGGGGCCGGTTCGGGCGCGCTCGACCTGATCGCCGCCGTCCTGGCCCTCTATCACGGCACGGTGCCACCCTCGGCCAATACGCAGCCGCTGGACGAGGTTTGCCGGTTGCGCGTGGTGGCCGACGGGCCGACCGATGCCCGCATCGAGACGGTGCTGTCGGGCGCGTATGCCCTGGGCGGTGGGCAGAACGCGGCCCTGGTGCTGCGACGATACCGCGACTGAAGCACGACGACGGGGCCGGCAGAAAGCCAGTTGGAAAGCACAGCGATGAGACGACGCGTTGTCATAACCGGGATGGGTTGGGTCACGCCGCTGGGGCACGACATCGAGACCGTCTGGCGGCGGCTGCTGGCCGGCGAAAGCGGCATCGGCCCGACTACCATATTCGACGCCAGCAGCTATCCCAGCCAGTTCTCGGCCGAGGTCAAGGACTTCGACCTGCGCGACTTTCTGGGCGACGACTACGAGCAGCACCGCACCGCCGCCCGCAACTCGCGCTTCGCCCTGGCCGCGGCGGTCATGGCCTGGCGCGACGCCGGCCTGGACCAGGCCGGGGCCGTCGATCCTGAAGAGGTCGGCGTCTACCTGGGCGGCGGCGAAGGCCCGATCGATTTCGAGAACTTCGTGGCCGCCGCGGTGGCCGGCTGGGATCCCGAGCGGCGCGATCTGGACGCTGTCAGGTGGGCCGAAGTGGCCTACCGCTGTTTCGACGCGGCCCGCGAGCTGGAGCAGGATCCCAACTCGGCGGCCGGGCACCTGGCTTATCGTTTCAACGCCCGCGGTCCGAATCTCAACACGCTTACCGCCTGCGCCGCCAGCAGCCAGGCCATCGGCGAGGCCACCGAGATCATCCGGCGCGGGGATGCCGAGGTGATGATCGGCGGCGGGGCGCACAGCATGATCCACCCGCTGGGCGTGACCGGCTTCAACCGCCTCACGGCGCTTTCGACCCGCAACGATTCCTACCAGAGTGCCTCGCGGCCCTTCGACCGCACGCGCGACGGCTTCGTGCTTGGCGAGGGGGCCGGCATCCTGATCCTGGAGGAGTACGAGCGCGCCAAGGCGCGCGGCGCGAAGATCCTGGCCGAGATCATCGGCTTCGGCTCGACCGCCGATGCCTTCCGGGTCACCGACATGCCCGAGGACGGCCGCGGGGCGATCGCCGCCATGCGCGCCGCGCTCGAAGACGCCGGCATCGAGCCGGCCGACATCGACTACATCTCGGCCCACGGTACCGGTACCGAGGAAAACGACAAGATCGAAACGCTGGCCATCCGCGAGGTCTTCGGCGAACACGCCCGCTCGACGCCGATCTCCAGCGTCAAGAGCATGTTGGGACACCTGATCGCCGGCGCCGGGGCGGTCGAGCTGATCACCTGCGTGCTGGCCATCCGCGACGGCATCATCCCGCCCACCATCAACTACCAGCATCCCGATCCCAACTGCGACCTCGACTACGTGCCGAACAAGGCCCGCAAGGCCGAGGTGCGCACCTGCCTGTCCAACAGCTTCGGCTTCGGCGGCCAGAACGACACGCTGGTGGTCACGCGGCCCGAATAGCTTCGCCTTGCCGTTCGATCAGCCGGCGCGACGCCGCCGGCTGCGCACGAGTGGGCACTGACCGCCATGAGTCAAGTGGCTGCGGACGCCGCCCGCGGGGCAATGCCGCCGGGCGCGCAGCCGGCGAGCGGGTCAATCGGGGCCGACGCGCGTCAGGCGGCGCTCTTCCTCCTGACGTCGTCGCGTGGCGGCTTCCAGTTCGCGCCGCTCGCGGGCGGTGAGGCTCTGGATGCCGTGCTCGTGGATCTTCTTGAGGATGCGGTCGATGGTCTCCTCGTCTTCGAGCCGCTGGCGCATGCGGCGTTGCCACGGGCTCTCGCCGCTGCGGCCCGGCTTGAACCGGTCGACCAGCGACGTGCCGCGGGCGTACCACCAGCGGCGCCCGACCCAGGCCCAGCCGACGCCGGCCGCCATCCCGCCCAGGTGGCACAGGTCGCCGCCGTAGTTGGCGCCCTGCTGGAAGACGTTGAGGACATACAGGCCGGTGTAGATGACCATCAGGATCCACAGCCGCACGGGGAAGAGGAAGTACAGATAAACCGAGGTGTTCGGCGCCAGGACGGCCACGGCTCCCAGCGTTGCCAGCACGCTGCCCGATGCGCCCAGGCCGGGCACCCGCGGATCGATGAAGCCTACCAGCCCGGCGATCGTGAGCACGATATTGCCCAGCACCCCGCCGGCGGTGTAGACCACGAAGAACTCCTTGCGGCCCCAGGCCCGTTCGAGGAACGGTCCGAAGAAGTACACCCCCAGCATGTTGAAGAAGATGTGCCCGAAGCCGGCGTGGAGATAAGTCGCGGTAAAGAGCCGCCAGAGCTGGCCGTGGGCCACCGCGCTCGGCTGCATGACCAGATAGCCCAGCAGACCAGGGGCGATGTTGACCGTCAGGAAGTACATCACGATGTTGGCGATGATGATGGCGGTGGTGGCCGAGACGTTGCTCAGCGGGTTGCCGCCGCGCAGCGTCGGTCCGGTCCCATAATCATCGGTAGCGTAGTCGCGGGCTTGCCAACTCATGGGTCTCTCGCGTTGATGGTACACCACGGCACGCGGCCGCTGGGGGCCTGTCAGTCGCATCGGTCCGCAAGATATGGTAGTGCAATACGGCCGGCTGTCTGCTGCCGACCATGGGCGGTTCACGGGCCGATATCGGCCGCGGCGTCCGCTTGCAGGGCGATCGGCCGGTCGCTATACTCCGGTGCTCGGAACTGTTCGAAGCAAAAGAGGACGAGCTGTGTACGCGATATTCGAAGACGGCGGCAAACAGTACAAAGTCAGCGAAGGGAATATTCTTCGCCTCGACTATATGGGACTGGAGCCGAAAAGCAAAATCGAGATCAAAGAGGTTCTGGCTGTCGAAGACGGGGATGACCTGAAAATCGGTACCCCGTACGTCGATGGCGCCGTTGTCGAAGCGGAAGTGATCAACGAAGGTCGCGAGCGCAAGATCATCATCTACAAAAAGCGCCGCCGCAAAGACAGCAAGCTCAAGCGCGGTTTCCGCCGCGATTTCACACGCGTACGCATTACCAAAATCGCGTAACTGATAAAGGAGATTACTCATGGCTCACAAGAAAGGTCAGGGTTCAACC
>CAZRSM010000031.1:0-12485 GCA_964602755.1 uncultured Planctomycetales bacterium | reverse complement strand
GATGTGGCGCTCGGCGGCCGCCCGGCTGCCCTTTACGCTCGAACCGGGCATGGAGGTGATCGCCACCGGCGCACTCGAGGTGTACAAGCCACGTGGCACGTACCAACTCATCGTGCGCAAGCTCGAGCCGCGCGGGGTCGGCGCGCTGGAGGTCGCCTTTCGCCAGCTCAAGGAGAAGCTCGCCCGCGAGGGCCTGTTCGACAAGGCCCGCAAGCGCCCGCTGCCACCCGTGCCGCTGCGAATCGCGGTCATCACCAGCCCCAGCGGGGCCGCCGTCCGCGACATCGTGCGCACGCTGGGGCGCCGTTTTCCGCCGGCCGAGATCCTGCTGTTTCCGGTGCGCGTGCAGGGCGAGGGGGCCGCCGACCAGATCGCACGCGCTATCAGCGACATGAACCGCTGCGCCGCGGCCCTGGGCGGCATCGACGTGGCCATCGTGGGCCGCGGCGGCGGCTCGCTCGAAGACCTGTGGGCCTTCAACGAAGAGGTGGTGGCCCGGGCCATCGCGTCCAGTCGTATCCCGATAATCAGCGCCGTCGGTCACGAAGTCGACGTGACCATCGCCGACCTGGTGGCCGACCTGCGCGCCGCGACGCCGACGGCGGCGGCCGAGCTGGTCGCCCCGTCTGTCGACGAGCTGCTGGAGACGCTGAGCGCGAGCCGCCAGCGGGCCGCGCGAGCCTTGCAGCACGCTTTCGAGCTGTCCGCGAGTCGGCTGGCGCATCTGCTGGCCGCCGAGCCGCTGGCCCGTCCGCTGCGGCTGGTGCACGAAGCCGCCCAGCGGACAGACGAAGCGCAGCGGGCGCTCGATGAGGCCCTGGCAGCCCGGCTGCGCCAGGCGCGCACGGCGCTCGACGCGCAAGAGTTGCGCCTGGTGCGCTTCGCCGGCGGGGCGCGCTTCGCCGAGCTGCGCCGGCGCGTCGAGCAGCTCGCGCACCGCGCCGGGCAGTGCAGTTGGCACCGCCTGCGCGTCTGCGAGAACGAGCTGACCGCTGCGGACCTGCGCGTGCAGCGTCGTTTGCCCGAGCGGCTGCTGGCGCGCTACGACGAGCGCCTGGAGCACACGATCGACAAGCTCCGCCGACTCACCGACGGCCGGCGGCGAGCAGCGGCCGAACAGCTCGCGGGCCTGGAAGGCCGCCTGCACGCCGCCCACCCGCGGCGGATAGTCGAGCGGGGCTTCAGCATCACGCGTGACGCGCGCAGCGGGCGTGTAATCCGCTCGGTCGAGCAGGTCAGGCCCGGGCAGCGGGTGGTCAGCGAGGTGGCCGACGGGCAGTTCGAAAGCAGCGTCGAAGACGGGCGCCAGGGGCGATTGTTCGACTGACGTGGCGGTGCCCCGTGCGCGGTTACGCCGCCAAGGGCCGACAGGCGAACGCTTTTGCGAAAGTTTTTTTACCGGTTGGGCCCAAGCGCAGGTATACTATCAGGTGGAAGGTGCAGTGCACCGGAAGGGTAGTTCGTAGTTCTGATCGGCTGAGAGCTCGCAGCGGTTTGCGATGTGATGACGTGCAGAATAAAGGAGCGAGCTCTCAGCTCTTTTTTTGCGCGCATTTCGAGCCGCCGGCAGGGGGCAGGATGATGCCCGCTCGACGGCGCCGACGGCCAGCGGCCGCCGACATCTGCCTCTGACCCCCGCATCGTGTTTCGTTGATCCCTTCTTGCCATCCGCACTCTGCATTCGTCGGGAGCTCCATTCTCCTCTGGCGCTTACCTGAAACCGCCTCAGTGCCGTCGTGCTCGTGTCATCGCGCCTGGCCACTTGCCACCACCGAACCCCGACAGCACACTACCGGCTGGCCCAAGTCGGGAGGCATGTGGTGGCCGAACTGCTCACGCTGGAGAACCTGGCGGCGCTGTTGACGCTGGCGGGCCTCGAAATCGTTCTGGGCATCGACAACATCGTCTTCATAGCCATCATCACGGCCCGCCTGGAGAAGCACCGCCAGCCGCTGGCACGCAAGCTGGGCCTGCTCGGCGCGATGGTGACGCGCATCGTGCTGCTGCTGGGCATCGCCTGGCTGATGGGCCTGACCCGCGAGCTGTTTGCGGTCTTCGGCCACGGCATCTCCGGCAAGGATCTGATCCTGCTGGCCGGTGGGCTGTTCCTGCTGGCCAAGGCCACGCGCGAGATCCATCACAAGCTCGAAGACGCCGAGACCGGGCAGACCGCCCGCCGACAACCCGCCCGCATGGCCGCCGCCATCGGCCAGATCATGCTCATCGACGTCATCTTCTCGCTCGATTCGGTCATAACCGCGGTCGGCATGGTGCAGCGTGTGCCGATCATGATCGGGGCCATCGTGATCGCGGTACTGGTGATGATGATTTTCGCCGAGGCGGTCAGCGGCTTCATCGAGCGGCACCCCACGCTCAAGATGCTGGCGCTGGCCTTCCTGCTGATGATCGGGCTGATGCTGGTGCTCGAAGGGGTGGGCATCCACGTACCGCGCGGCTACATCTACTTCGCGATGGCCTTCTCGCTGGGGGTGGAGTTGCTCAACATCCGGGCGCTGCGCCGCCGCGCCCGCGCCGCCGAGGCCGGCGGCTCGCACTAGCAGCAGGCTGCCGCGGATTCTGCCAACGGACCGTCGGCTGATAGCCGATGGTACTTGCGGGCCACGCCCAGCCGACGGCGGCCGATAAGACCTTGGCCGGCCGCACCGGCCCGGTCGAACTGGCCGGCCGGGCACATGATCGCGTACAATGCCCGCCTATCTGGAACTGACAGGCAGGTTGTTTTCGAGAGAGAGACACATGGCCGCAAACAACGACGAAGTCGTGACGATCGTTTCCGGACTGCCGCGCTCCGGCACCTCGATGATGATGCAGATGATCGACAAGGGCGGCATCCCCGCCCTGACCGATCACGTCCGCCGGGCTGACGAGGACAATCCCAAGGGCTACTACGAGTTCGAGCCGGTCAAGCGCACCAAGCAGGATCCATCCTGGCTCGAGCGTGCCAGGGGCAAGGTGGTCAAGATGGTCTACCGCCTGCTCTACGACCTGCCCGAGGGCTACCACTACCGCGTGGTGTTCATGCGGCGCAAGCTCGAAGAGGTCATCGCATCGCAGAACAAGATGCTCGAGCGGCTGGGCAAGCAGGGCGGCGGCCTGTCGGACGAGAAGCTGGTCGAGGTCTACCGGGCCGAGATCGACAAGTGCAACAAGTGGCTGGCCGAGCAGCCCAATTTCGAAGTGCTCTATGTCAACTACAACGAGGTCATCAACGACCCCGTGCCGCAGGTCTCGCGCCTCAACGAGTTCCTCGGCGGCCACATGAACACGCAGGCCATGCTCGAAGTAGTCGACCCCCAACTCTATCGCCAGAAGCGCTGAAGCGCCGGCTCGAAAGCCCCCGGGCGGCGCCACGCGTGCGCAAGCGATGAAACGTAATACCGCGAGATTGCTGATAAGCTGCCCCGATGCCAAGGGGCTGATCGCCGCCGTCGCGGGCTTCGTGGCCCAGTACGACGGCAACATTCTGGCTTCCGACCAGCACGTCGATCCGCAGGTGGGGCGTTTCTTCATGCGCGTCGAGATCGACGCCGAGGGCCTCCGGCTGGGACCGGAGAACTTCGCGGCGGCCTTCGGGCCGTTCGCCCAGCGTTTCGACATGCAGTGGTCGATCCACTGGGGGCACCTGACCAAGCGCATGGCCGTCTTCGTCGGCAAGCAAGGCCATTGCCTGCACGACCTGCTGTGGCGCTGGCAGAGCGGCGAGCTGGCCGTCGAGCTGCCGCTGGTGATCAGCAATCACGCGGACTGCCGCCAGGTGGTTCAGCGGCAGGGGATCGCCTTCCATCACCTGCCGGTCGACCCGGCCGACAAGGCCGCCCAGCAGCGCCGCGCCGCCGAGCTGCTGGACGAGGCTCGTGTAGACTTCGTGGTGTTGGCGCGCTACATGCAGATCCTGTCGCCGGAGTTCGTGGACCGCTATCCCAACCGCATCATCAACATCCACCACAGCTTCCTGCCGGCCTTCGCCGGCCCCAAGCCGTATCACCAGGCCTACGAGCGGGGGGTCAAGATCATCGGGGCCACCAGTCACTACGTGACCGCCGAGCTGGACCAGGGCCCGATAATCGCACAAGCCACGTTGCCGGTCGATCACCGCGATTCGATCGATGAACTGGTCCGCAAGGGCCGCGACCTGGAACGCATGGTCCTGGCCGAAGCCGTCCGTCTGCACGTCGAAGACAAGATCCTGGTCAACGAGAACCGCACGGTGGTGTTCGACTGAGGCACCGCGGCAGCAGGACCACGGCCCGACGCGGCGGGGCGCCGCGCGCCAATAGCGAAATACAGATAGCGAATCAGGACAGGCGAACTACGAACAGCGAATCGTTGCGCACCGTCCGGCGGCGAGGCTGTCCGGCGGCGGGTTCGTGTTCGCAGGCCAGCCACTCGGGAGGGGACGCCTGGTGCGCGGGCCAGCGCCCTAATCTGCGTCGCGGATCGTGAAGAAGCGGATAATCACGGGTCGCAGGGGCCGGCCGCGGCGGTCGGTGGCCAGCTCGGCCAGCTTACGCAGTGTCTGCAGACTCTCCTCGTCGGTGGCCTGGCCGATGACGGTGTACTTGCCGTCGAGCTGCGGCAGCCGCGAGAGGCTGATGAAGAACTGGCAACTGGCCGAATCCGGCTCGTCCGGCTTGTGGGCCATGGCCAGCGTGCCGGGGATGAACGGAGCATCGTGGAACTCGGCCGGCACGGTCTTTCCGTCGGGCCGCATGCCGCGCGAGGTTCCGTCGGGCGAGCCGCCCTGGATGATGTAGCCCGACACGATGCGGTGCAGGAGCTTGCCGTCGTAGAACTTCTCGCGGGCCAGCTCGAGGAAGTTGGCCACGTTCTGCGGCGCCTTGTTGTACATCAGCGAGAACTTCACCTTGCCGTAATCGGTGACCAGGATCGCCACCTTGCGGCCTTCGACGCGCACCGTCGCCGTCGCGGCCGGCACATGCCCGCCCAGCGGCGACCAGGTGACGTGGTAGACGCCGGGGTAGCGGAACATGCGGTGCAGCGAGGCGATGTCGTAAACCGCCCCCACGCTCGAATGCGGTGCCAGACGCAGCGTCACCTGCGACTCGGCATCGCTCTCGATGGCGCCCACGTCCACCGGCGGGTCATGCTCGAAGACCACGCTGAGCGCCGGGCTGTCGGCGGTACCGAAGGCTATCGAGCGCGGCAGCGTGATCGCGGTGGGCGGCTCCTGAAGGGCGGGCACCGCGAACTCGACCACCTCATCGGTGGGGTTGACCAGCGTAAACCTCAGCCGAATCGGAGTTTGCGGAAAAACGAGCGTGCGCTCGGCCTTGAGCTCGGCTCGCAGCGGCAACGGGTGAGGTGCCGGCTCGCTGGTCTGCGCGAGTGCCGTCGCGGTCAGGGTTGCCAGGATCGCCAGGACAAGTAGACGTTTGGCCATCGTTTCCTGTTCCAAAATCTCGCGGCGGTGGCCGCGTTACGATCTTCTACCGCCCGCGGTGTCCGCGGTTGCTGTCGGCTCGATCCGAATCACGGAATCGCCGGGGTCAGACCAGAGCACGAAGCTCCAAGTGTAGCACGCCGTCGAGTTGCCGGATAGCGTCGAGGGCTTCGACGCTGGGCCGCTCGTCGAGCGCGATCAGGCACCAGGCGGCCTTGGCCCCGGTGAAAACGCGGGCCGATATCTCCTGGGCGTTGATGCCGTCGGCTCGCACGTGATCCATGACCGAGGCCATCACGCCCACGGTGTCCTTGAGCCGCAACACCAGTTGCCAGGTGGCCGGGCTGTGCTCGAGCAGGTTGACGCAGTTGAGCACCTCGCCACCGACCAGAAAGCCCTTGATGACCCGCAGCACCTCGTCGCCGACGGCTTCCCAGGCCTGCCGCGTGCGATCGCCCAGTCCGAAAGTGCAGATCACGCCCGGCAGCTCCCGGATATGGCTCTTGAGCCGCCCCGATTCGGCCCCGCCGACCTGCGTGGTGCAGATGTCGAAGGCCACGCGCAACTCGCGCTCGCGGGCCACGCGCAGCAGGGCCGACTCGTCGACGGCGGCCGGGTGGCCGACGAAGGCGAGATAGGCGCCCTTTTTCATGTTGTCGATGAAGTCAGCGTCGAGCAGCACCTCGTCCGGCTCACGACGGGGAGCATGGACAGCCACCATGTCGCTGGTGCGGGCCAGCTCGCGCGGCCAGTTGCAGATCTCGACATGACACTGCTCGCCGACCTCCTCGGGCAGCTCGGGCGACCAGACGGCCACGCGCATGCCGCAGGTCGCGGCACGATGGGCCAGCTCGCGCTGCACCGCGCCGCAGCCCAGCAGCCCCAGGCGCCGACCGGCCAGACCCGCGGCTTCGTGGTACGTCGGCGTGCGCAGCTCGCCGGCCAGGAAAGCCGCCGCGTTGTCGATCAGCCGCCGATCGAGCGCGATGAGCTGGCCCAGCATCAGCTCGGCGACGGCGATGGCGTCCTTGTCGGGACAATTGCACACGAAGACGCCGGCCGCGGAGGCGTCGTCGACCGCGATGTTGGCGGTGTTGGTGCCGGCGCGGATGATCATTTGCAGCGCCCGGCCGGCGTTGATGACCTCGGCCGAGACGCGCGTGCGGCCGACCACCAGGATCGCGGTGTCGCTGATGAGCTTGCGGAGCTGCTCGGCCGTGAGGTCGGGTTCGTAGACCACGTGGGCGCTGAGCGACCGCAGGTCTTGCAGGATGCTCTCGGGCAGGCTGCAGCCGACCAGGATTCTCATAAGATGGCTCTCACGCTATCGGCCAGAGGCTACCGCGTCCGCTGTCCGGAACAACCGCCGGCCCCCTTTATACCACATCGGGGCCAGTTCTCAATCGCCGCCTAGCCGCTGACTATCTCCAACGGCTCCCAGACCTTCCAGCGTCCGCGCGTGAAGTCGGGAATCTCGACCGGCGCGCTGCCGGCGGCCACCGAGCGCTCGGTCAGCTCGCAGATGCAGCTCCAGGCCGCCGCGTCGTAGACGTCCATGTCCGTCGGCAGGCCCTTTCGCAGGCACTCGACCAGCCGGTAGTTCTCGAGGAAGTCCATCCCGCCGTGACCGCCGGTGGCCTTGCGCACCTTCTCCGACTTCCACAGCGGGTGCTCGAACTCGGCGTAGGTGTCCAGCCTGTCCCAGCCGTGGCCCTTGGTGCGGCCCTCGATGTGCACGCGCGGCGGCGCGGGCCACTTGCGGAACACGCCCCGCGTGCCCTGCACCATGTGAATGCGGCTGTACGGCCGCGGCAGGTTGGTGTCGTGAACGAGGTAGATGGTATACCCCCTGGCGGTCTTGATCATGGTGGTGTTCACATCGCCGAGCACGTACTTCTCGTCCCGGCGCGGGTCGTCGGGCGAAAGGTGCTCCTGCTGCCACAGTTGCAGCCCGCGCGAGGGCGTACTCATCGACACCAGGTAGGCCATGCGGTCGCCGCGGTTGATGTTCATGCACTGCGCCACGGGGCCCAGGCCGTGCGTGGGATAGAGGTTGCCGTCGCGCTTCATCGAGTGCGCCCGCCGCCACAGGCCCTCGCCGCTGGTGGCGAACTTGACCGCGCGCAGATCGTGCAGATAGCCGCCCTCGGCGTGCAGGATCTCGCCCAGCAACCCCTGACGCACCATGTTCAGGCACATCAGCTCGGCCCGGTCATAGCAGCAGTTTTCCATCATCACGCAGTGGCGCATGGTCTGCTCGGCGGTCTCGACCAGCTCCCAGCAGCCCTCCAGCGTGCAGGCCGCGGGCACCTCGGTCGCCGCGTGCTTGCCGTTCTTCATGGCCGCCACGCAGACCGGCACGTGCCAGCGCCAGGGGGTGGCGGTGAATACCAGATCGAGGTCTTCCTCGGCACAGAGGCGCTCGAAGTCACGCTCGCCGCGCGTGTACAGCCGCGGACGCGGGTGGCCGGCCTTCTCGATCAGGTCGGCGGCCCGCCGGGCATGGGCCTCGACGATGTCACATACCGCGGTGATGACCGCCCCCTCGACGCGCAGCAACTGGTTGACGTGATTGGTGCCCATGCCGCCTACGCCCACGAAGCCGATGCGCACGAGGTCGATGGGCTTGTCGCGGTAGCGCTGGGCGGGCGCCGGTCGGCTGCGCAGGTCCTGGTTGCCGCGCGCCGGCCGAGGGGCGAGCAGGGCCCCGCCGACACCGGCTCCCAACCCGGCCAGGGCCCCCAGTTTGATGAAATCACGCCGCGTGGTGGCGGTGGGTTGCGGATCGGAACTGTTCATACGCTTGGCCTCCAGAAATAGCTGGTCACGGTTGATCACTGTCGCCTTGTGCACCCCCGGTCCCGCGGGCGGCCCTCACGGCAGCGGGGGCACCTCGAGCGGGTCGGCCCCCTCGGCATAGTCCGCGGCCACCAGGATCTCGTTGAGCCGCCGTTCCAGGCTGACCGGAAATCCATGATAGTCGCTTGTGCGAATGGCGAACACGTCTTGCCGCTGTTCGAACGTCCCGGCGTGACCGTCGAGGAAGAGGATGTTGACAAAGCGGTTGGCGTGGTTGGTGCGGTGCAGGTCTTCGGCCCCCAGGCTGTTGGCGTCCAGCAGCAGCGCCCGGGCGGGCAGGCCGACGTCGTTGAGGCCCAGGTTATCAATGCGGTCGCGTGTGGTCTGGTCGAGCTGGCGGTAGAGGTACGACGTAAACGCACTGTGCGCCCCGCGGGCCTCGAGGTTGGCCAGTTCCTCGACCGGGTCGTTGGTGTCGTCGGCCGGGCAGAACAGCACCTCGAGATCGCGCAGATCGTTGGTCAGCACCGGCCCCAGGCCCTGCCACTGGTGCATCTCACCGATCCACACCTGGTTGGTGGCCCACTGGTTCCACTTCTGGACCGGATAGTAGGGCAGGGCGATATCCGGCCCGCGCGGGATGGCATCGCGGCTGCCCGATGCGTACGACTGGATCGCCAGCCCCAGGCTGCGCTGGTTCGCCAAGCACACCGACAACCGCGATTGCTGCCTGGCCCGCGACAGCGCCGGCAGGAGAATCGCAATCAGCGTGCTGACAACCGCCACCACCACCAGCAACTCGATCAGCGTAAAGCCGGGCGCCACGCGCCGGCCGGCGCCGAATCGGTCCCTGCGACTTGACCTGCGCGCATCCGCCATCGCTCGCCCCTCAGCCCCCCGCGCCCAGGCGCTTGCGTTTGGCCTTGACCCAGGAGGCTATCTTGCGGGCCGGCCAGGTGTTGACGACCTGCCCGCGGCGGACCCAGCCGCGCCGGGCCGTGACCACGCCGAAGCGCATCTGCTCGAACCCCTCGGTCGAGTGGGCGTCGCAGTTGATCGAGAGCACCGCCCCGCTCTCGACCGCCAGCCGGGCGTGCCGGTCTTTCAGATCCAGCCGGTAGGTGTTGGCGTTGATCTCGAGTGCCGTGCCCGTCTCGGCGGCGGCCTGGCAGATCGCGGCCATGTCCAGTTCCATCGCCTTACGTACGCCGATCATCCGGCCGGTGGGGTGCGCCACGATGTTGACCAGCGGGTGGCGGATGGCCGCCAGCGTGCGCTGCGTGTTGACCTGGGCGTCTTTGGTCAGACCCGAATGGATCGAGGCGATGACCAGATCGAGCTGGGCCAGCAGCTCGTCGTCGTAGTCCAGAGAGCCGTCGGCCAGGATGTCCACCTCGGCCCCGGCCCAGACCGTGATGCCGCGCAGTTTGCGATTGACCGCCCGGATGGCGGCGATGTGCTCGCGCAGCCGGTCGGCGTCCAGGCCGTTGGCGATGCTGCTGCTGACCGAATGGTCAGTGATGCAGATGTACTCATAACCGCGGTCGCGGGCCGCCAGGGCCATCTGCTCGATGGTGCAGCGTCCGTCGCTGGCCTCGGTGTGCATGTGCAGGTCGCCGCGGATGTCGTCGAGCGCGAGCAGATCGGCCGGCGCCTCGCGCAGCTCGAACTCGCCGCGGTCTTCGCGCAGCTCCGGCGGAATCCAGGGCAGACCCAGCGCCTGGTAGATGTCCTCTTCGCGGCGCGAGGCGATCACGCGGCCGCTGTCGGCCTCGCTGAGGGCGTATTCGTTGAGCGACCAGCCGCGTTTGACGGCCAGCTCGCGCAGGCGGACGTTGTGTTCCTTGCTGCCGGTGAAATACTGCCACGCCGCGCCGAACGACCCGGCCGGCACCACGCGCAGGTCGACCTGGATTTCAGCTCCCGGAGCATATTCGACCAGCACCGACCCCTTGGTATCGCCGGCCGCCAGGATGCGGCTGACATACGGCAGCTCGCAGAAGGCCCGCACCACGCCGCCGCCGTCGTCGGCCACGCACAGCAGGTCCAGATCGCCGACCGTCTCCTTGCCGCGGCGCAGCGAGCCGGCGTGCTCGACGCGCGTCACGCCCGGCATGGCGGCCACCGCTTCGCGCAGCGTCTCGGCCACCTGCCAGGCCTCGCCCAGCCGCGTGCGGCCGGCGGCGCGTTCGACGAAGGCGATGCCGTCGGCCAGCTTGGCGATGCTCTTGTCACCGAAGCCGCGCAGTCCCTCGAGCTTGCCGGTGCTGATGGCGGTCTTGAGGTCTTCGAGCGACTCGATGCCGCGCTCCTTCCACAGCACGGCGATTTTCTTGGGCCCCAGGCCGGGGATGCGCAGCAGCTCGAGCAGCGTGGCCGGCACCTCGCGCAGCAGCTCGTCGCGCATCGCCAGGCGGCCGGTGCGCAGCAGCTCTTCTATCTTGGCGACCGACGACTTGCCCACGCCCGGCAGGCTGGAGAGCCGGCCGGCACCGGCCAGCTCGTTGATGTCGGTGGGCAGGTCGGCGATGGTGCGCGCCACGCGGCGATACGAATTGATGCGAAACGGATCGGCGCCCTTGATCTCCAGCAGGTCGGCGACTTCGTTGAAGATGTGGGCCACCTCGGCATTGGTCATGATGCCCGCCTCCCCAGCGCCCCGCGCTAACCGGCCGGCGGCAGGCTCAGGTTGCGGCCCTCGTCACCCGGCTCGAAGAAGTGCACCCGCTCCATGTCGACGTACATCGTGACGTTGCTGCCCTCGGCGATGCGACGGCGCGCGTCGACCCGGCACACGATGTGCCCGTGTCGGGCGGTCCGGGCGAAGACGTCCATGCGCTCGCCCAGCGGCTCGACTACCTCGACCGCCAGGCGCAACTCCGCGTCGCTGGCCCCCTGGCGGCTGGGCACCAGCGTCTCCGGCCGCACCCCCAGCACCACCGGGCGATCCACGAAAGCCGCCAGGCGCTCGGCGTGCGCCGGGCACAGCGCCAGGCGGTTGTCGCCTTCGTCGAAGACCAGCCGCTCGCCGTCGCGAATGAGCCGGCCGTCGAAGAAGTTCATCGGCGGTGTGCCCACGAAGCTGGCCACGAAGCGGTTGACCGGATACTCGTAGACATCGAACGGTGAGCCGACCTGGTGTATGTGGCCGTCCTTCATCACCACCACCCGATCGCCCAGCGTCATGGCCTCTTCCTGGTCGTGGGTCACGTAGATGGTGGTGGTCTGCACCTGCCGATGCAGCCGCTTGAGCTCGGCGCGCATCTCGATGCGCAGCTTGGCGTCGAGGTTGGACAGCGGCTCGTCGAACAGATAGGCCTGCGGCTCGCGCACGATGGCCCGGCCGACGGCCACCCGCTGCCGCTGGCCGCCCGAGAGCGCCTTGGGCCGCCGATCGAGCAGCTCCTCGATGCCCAGCATGGCGGCCGCCTGCCGCACGCGCCGGTCGATCTCGTGGCGCTCCTCGCGGGCCAGGCGGTACTTGCGCGGGTTGAAGATCATGCCCAGCGGGTTGTCCCAGACCCCGTACCTGCGCCTCAGCAACAGCCCGAAGGCCATGTTCTTGTAGACCGTCATGTGCGGGTAGAGCGCGTAGTTCTGGAAGACCATCGCAATGTTGCGGTCTTTGGGAGCGACTTCGTTGACCACGCGCTGCCCGATGCGGATCTTGCCGGCGGTGATCTCCTCCAGCCCGGCCACCATGCGCAGCGTGGTGCTTTTCCCGCAACCCGACGGCCCGACCAGCACGATGAACTCGCGGTCGTTGATGTGCAGGTCGATGTTGTCGACGGCCTTGACGCCGCCGGGGTAGACCTTGGTGACTTGCTCCAGGACGACTTCAGCCATGCGCGGGGTTCCGGTTTCCGGCTCGTTGCGGGATACTTGCCGTCTGGCTTCGCGATCGGCGGCCAGTATAGTTGTCGCCGACGTCGCGATCAAACACGCTTCAGGCGCCCGTTGCCGGGCACAGGCTCGGATTCTGCATGCAATGGTTGCTCAATCATCGCCAAAGTCCGCCAGTCGCCGCCAGCCGCGCCTCGACAGGCGCTCCTGCGGCGTACTGTTGCATCTGACCTCGCTGCCCGGACCGCACGGCTCGGGCGACCTCGGTCCGCCGGCCGGGTCGATGGCCGCTTTCCTGGCCGCCGCCGGCCAGAACTGGTGGCAGATGCTGCCGATCGGGCCGCTCGGCCCTGGCAATTCACCCTACAGCTCGACCTCCAGCCTGGCCGGCGGCTGGCACCTGATCAGCCCCGAGCTGCTG
>CAZRSM010000030.1:0-2074 GCA_964602755.1 uncultured Planctomycetales bacterium | reverse complement strand
CCATCTTGAAGCCGCCCGGCGCGAGGCCGGCGAGGCGGTTGAACGACTGTTCAGCGGCGGCGAAGTGGCGTGGGTCGCGTCACCGCCGTCGGCGACGTGGGTCTTCGGGCCGCCGCGGGCGGCGCTGGAGCTGGCCTGGCTGTCGCGCCCGGCGCGGGTGGCGGTAAATGGCCGGTCGCTGCGGCCCGGCAACCGCGGCTGCAGGGCGACGGTGGCCCTGCAACGCGGCGACAATATCATCCGCATCGAAATCGCCTGGCCGTCCGGCGCGCGCCAGACCATCACTCACCTGCTGCGCTACAAGCCCTCGCGCTATCCGCCCCCGACCCGCGGCCGCAAGCTCGCCGACGGCGGCCAGATCGACAGCATGGACGACCCGGCCCGATGGCGGAAGTACAACGGCGAGGCCGAGGCCCTGGAAACCGTCGCCGACACAGCCCGCCGCAAAGAAGGCCGCGCCAGCATCCGCCTGCAGTACCGGCCCGACCGGCTGCGCAGCTACCGCATCGCCTTCGGCCGCCACATCCCGCTCATGGGCGACAACGTGGGCATCAGCTTCTGGCTGTGGGCCGAGCGGCCGGGCGGAACGCTGGCCGTGGAGCTGTGCGAGAGCGATGCGTGGGCCAACTGGTGCTATGACCTGCCGATTACCTGGGCCGGGTGGCGCAAAATCACCCTGACCTGGGAAGACTTCCGCGACGGCGGCAATCACGATTTCTACGGCAACGGCGTGCCGGACTGGGACAAGATTTTCTGGGTCGCCTTCGAGTGGTACAAAGACCGCGACGCGCCGCGCCAGACGCTCAACATCGACGACCTGCGCTACGTCCGCCTGGCCCGATAGCGCGCCGGCAGCCGGCGTGGGCCTGCGCGTGGCCTTTCGGGGCGGTCGTGGCCGCTGCGCCCTCGGCGCCGGTGCTCATCAGGCGGTACCAGTACGGCCGCCGCGCTCTGCTGGTGAGCTGACCGCCGGCTCGTCCGCCAGACGCGCGGCCGTCCCAGGGCTGAGTTCGGCGGGCGTGACCGGGCAGCGGGCAGGGACCGGGCGGCGCTCGGCGAGGCCGGGTCGATGGGGCGGCAGTGGCCGGCCGGCGAGCCGCCGGGCTACAATAAACCAACGCGCTGTCAAGGAGGCCAACATGGGCTGCTGCGCATTCATATTCTGGGAGTTCGTGTGCTTGCTGCTGGCGGGCATCGTCAGCCTGATCTGCCACCCCTGCGGCGCTGTGATTGCCATTGTCGGCACAGCAGCCCTGACGTGGCGCTTTTTCTCCAGCGTCGGCCAGCCGCCGCGCTACCACGGCAACTGAGCTTGCGCGCGCCCGCGGACGCCCTGTCGCCGGCTGGCGGCGGCCGCGGGTTGGTCCTGCGGCCACCGAAAAGCCCCACTGCCGCCCACAGCCATTGCAGTACCCGGCCCCGGCGGGTGTCATTGGCCGCTCTCGCTGCCGCAACACCCCGAAGGCTGGCGGCCCCCAGCCCTCGCTCACCGCAGACCAGCCCGCAGCCCGGCCAGTCGCATCGCCTGGCGGTACCTTCGGCCGCCAGCTTTCTGCGGCTGGCTGCTCAGCTCCAGGTCTCGCCATCATCGGCGCTGACGGCGATGTGCTGGCTGCCGTCGCTGGTGTCGGTGTAGGCCACAACTATCCGGCCGGTCGGCAGGATGGTGATGGACGGGTCGGCGTAGCGACCGCCGGTCGTCAAGCGCACATGGCCCGACCACGGCCGCTGCGGACTGGGCCGCTGCGCCACCCACACATCGCCATCCTTGACGTAGGCGATGAACAGACGGCCGTCGGCGGTCTTGCGCAGATCGGGGCCGGATACGGACACCAGCGGCGCGAGCTGCAGGGCGAAGTGTGCAGCTTCGCGCAGCTTTATTCGCATTCGCTGCACAATCAGCGAGGGCACGTCGCCGACCACGTAGAAGTGATTGCCCGGGTCCACCTCCGGCTCCAGCAACGCCACCGAAGTCACGCGCCGGACGAACAGAACTTCGGCCGGGTCTTTGACTTCTGCCCAGACCGGCGCAAGTTTGTTCAACAATACTATGCCACTGTCGCCGGTCTTCAGG
>CAZRSM010000029.1:0-1611 GCA_964602755.1 uncultured Planctomycetales bacterium | reverse complement strand
GCCGCGTGCCGGCTGGCGCGGTGCAATCTCATCGGCGGCGAGACGGCCGAGCTGCCGGGGTTTTATGCCGAGGGCGAATATGACCTGGCCGGCTTCGCTGTGGGCGTCGTCGAGCGCGACGAGCTAATCACCGGTGCCGCGATTCGCGCCGGCCACAGGGTCGTGGGGCTGCGGTCCAGCGGCCTTCACAGCAACGGATACTCGCTGGCGCGAATGGTGTTGTTGGAGCGCGCGGGGCTGAAGCTGGAACAGCACATCGACGAGCTGGGCCGGACGTTAGGCGAGGAGCTGCTGGAGCCGACGAAGATC
The DNA here is from genome assembly GCA_964602755.1 of uncultured Planctomycetales bacterium. Classification (GTDB taxonomy): domain Bacteria; phylum Planctomycetota; class Phycisphaerae; order UBA1845; family Fen-1342; genus JALSRY01. Next base: position 1,302 of record CAZRSM010000029.1, on the reverse strand, counting down.
TACGCGCCGGCGATTGTCGATGCGCTGGACGCCGGCGTGGTGGTCGCGGGCCTCGCACACATCACGGGCGGCGGCATACCCGGGAACCTAACGCGCATCATCCCCGACGGGCTGGTGGCGCGGATCGAGCGGCGGGCAATCCCGGGCGGGCCAATCTTCGAGCTGATCGCGCGGCTGGGCAATGTGGACGACGCGGAGATGTTGCGGACGTTCAACATGGGCGTGGGGATGATCGCCGTGATGGATGAAGAGGCCGCGCGGGCGTTCGCGGAGGTCATGGAGGCGGCCGGCCACGAGGTCATCGATCTGGGTGAAATCCGCGAGGCCGGTGAGGGTGAAGAAAAAGTCGTCATCGCGTGACGGCAGCACGAGGGCAGCGTGCGCTCGGCGGCGTGTAGCGTTCGGTGGCGACGTGGGAGTTAGAGCATCACGGGGTCGGTTCGGAGAATAGGGTTTGGGTGCCGTGGTGTGCGGAGGCATCGGAGAGAAGGATCCACAACCACGGCACCACCCCGGGCGTGGCCTTCGGCCAGCCCTGGCTATAAGCGAACGGTCGAGGCGGATGAAGAGGTGGCCGGAGCGAGAGGTGTTCTTGTGGCCGCAGGCTGCGCGAAGTGCATGCCTGCGCTGGGCCGACGGAACCACAGCGAAAGCCACCACCGCGGGCTAAAGCCCGCGACTACAACCTGGCCGCTCGCATCGGGGGCAGGCCTGCCGGTCACGTCGGGTGCAAGGCTGCGGTTTGTGGGCGGCGACAAAGTGGCTTCGCCCAATCCGTCTCAGCGGCCCAGGGCGATAGCGTAGTTGTAGTCGCACGCTTTAGCGTGCGGAGGTGGAAAGGGTTGGAGCAGACCCGCAGCCCAACCACGGCGCTGGCCCGCTGTGTCGTCCCCGCGCTCGCGGCCAGGCCCGTGCAAGTGCCCACTGGTCCGCGGCGGCTGGCGAGGCGTCAGCGGCCGGCAGGGGCTGATGAGGGCAGCGGCAGTGGGTCAGGATTCGCTGTCGGCCTGGCTCTCCTCGGAACTGGCCAGGCGCGCGGCCAGCTCGCCGCGGCGGACCAGGTCAGCGGTGCGGCGCAGGCGGTTGACCACGTCGTCCCGGTCGAGCAGCTCCAGCAGATGGAAGAGGCTGGGGCCGATGGTAGTGCCCGTGACGGCCGCGCGGCATGGGTGGATGACCTTAGCCGCTTTCACGCCCAGCTCGTCGGCCAGCCCGCGCGTGGCCTGCTCGATGGTCTCGGCGCTCCACTCGTCCAGCGCGGCGTAGCGGTCGGCCAGCTTTTCGAGCACGTCGGCCACGGCC
>CAZRSM010000028.1:0-8007 GCA_964602755.1 uncultured Planctomycetales bacterium | reverse complement strand
CCAGTCTGGGTTCGCGCAGCACAGAATAATGACAAACCCCTATACATGGCTGCACTTGCAATTATGCCCCAGACCGATCACGTATTCAAGATCAGCGCCATATTCCTGTTCATATCGAGCACTATCTCAGCCCCACCGCGTGGCTGTCCGCCGGACACTGGCCATGAATCGTAATCTCTGCTAGATTCGCAACATAGCAATCTTGCAAGCGCCGACGGAACAGGGCAGAAGCCACCGATGCCAGCCAGCGAAGCCGACGCATACCTGATCGACGCCGTGCAGCAAGGCGACCAGGACGCCTGGCGCGAGCTGATCGCGCGCTACCAGGGCCGTTTGCTGAGCTTCGCCCGGCGAATGCTGGCCCAGCGGGCCGAGGCGGAGGACCTGGTGCAGGAAACCTTCGTGGGACTGCTGCGCAGCCTGCCGCGCTTCGACCGCAAGCGCTCGCTGGAGACCTACCTTTTTGCCATCCTGCGCAACAAGCTCAGCGACCACTTCCGCAAACAGCACCCCGGTCGGCGCCAGAGCCTGGAATCGCTCGAACTCGACGACCAGCCGCAGGCCTGGCTCAGCACCGAGACGCCCAGTCGCTACCTGGCGGGCAAGGAAGACCTGGCCGCGCAGCGCGAGGTGGTGGTCGAGTGTCTGCGCAAGTACGTGGAGCAGTGCTGCGCCAATCGGCGGTTCCAGGAGCTGATCGTGGTCGAGATGCTCATGGTGCTGGGCATGCGCAACAAGGAGGTGGCCGCCGACCTGGGGCTGGGCGAGACCGCCGTGGCGGGCATCAAGTTCCGCGTGCTCGAGCGCTGGCGGCAGATTGCGCGCCAGGCCGCGGCCGACTTCGACTGGGCCGAAGCCGACCTGGCGGCCAGCAGCAGCGTGGCGCGGATCTGGCGCGAGGAAGGCGTCTCGTGCCTCAAGCGTTCGACGCTGGGGCGCTATCTGCTGGGAGCGCTCGACGACGACTGGTGCGAGTACATCGAGTTCCACACGCAGGTAGCCGGTTGCGACCGCTGCCTGGCCAATCTCGACGATCTGCGCAGCGAACAGCGCGACGACGCATCCCGCCAGCAACTGGTACAGCGCTGTTTCGAATCGAGCGTGGGGTTCCTGTCGCGCCGGGGGCAGTGAGGCCGCCGCTTCAGTCGCGCCACTCGCGCCAATCGGGCACATAGTGCGGCGCGTTGTCCGGGCCGACCGAGCCGATCAGCAGCTCGGACGAGGTGAGCAATTCGGGCCAGAGAGCATAACTGCCCACGTGGCCGTCGGCACAGACGGCGTTGGTCTGCTCCAGGTGGCGAAACGCCGTGGTGGGAGAGCCGTTGCGCTGCCAGCGGCCCGACGAGCGCTGATAGATGAAGGGCGGGTCGAGCAGGGCGCAGTTCTTGGGCTTGCCGAACCAGTCGATCAGCGTATCGGCGAAGACGAAGACCTGCTGCGGCTGTTCGACCGTCTCCAGTTTTTTCCAGGGTCGCCGGCCGATGCTTGCCGCCCAGCCGGGGGTGGTCGGCGGGCTGAGGTAATAGCCGTTGTACCCGTAGGTGCTGGTGACCTGCGGGCTGGCCCCCTGGAGCACCTCGATGGTTCCCAGTGGCTGTTCGGGGCACTCGTATACGCCCGCTTCGCGCAGGTCGCTGCCCAGGTAGGGCCAGACGAAGCCGCGGGTCTGATCGACGCCGGCGGTATTGTCCTGCCCGTACCAGTAGGTGATCGGCCAGTCGTCGAAATAGGCCAGCGGCATGGCCATGCCGCGGTAGTCGAAAGCGTACATGTGGAAAGCATTGCCGAGCTGGCGCAGATTGCTGGCGCACTTGACCATCTTGGCCCGCCGGCGGGCCTGGGTGAAGGTCGGCAACAGCAGCGACACGAGCAGCGTCAGGATGGCCACTACCGCGAGCAGCTCGATCAGCGTGAACGCGCGGCGGCCGCCGGCCCGGACCGGGATGCAGGCGGACCGCCGGATGGTCGCTCTGGCCACGCATCTCATGGGCAGGGTTCTCCGTAGACCGCGATCAGGGCCGCCAGATCGGCCAGGTCAATGATACCGTTGCGATCGAGGTCGGCACCAGAGGAAAAGGACTCCTCTCCCCGCACCGAGCCGTGGGCCACCATGAGCGCGGCCAGGTCGGTCAGCCCCACGGTGCCGTCGCCGTCGATGTCGGCCAGGCAGGCGGGAGACGGCTCGATCGCCAGCAGGCCGGCGGTGCCGATCGAGTAGAGCGCTGCGTCGGCGACTGCCGGCGGGCCTCCACAGCCGGCCAGGTGGGCCACCACGAAGCCCTGGTCGGCAGGCGATACAGCAGGATTGAGGATGTAGAAATCGGTGTAGGGAAGGAAGAACTCCTCCGATTGTTGTTGCGGCGTGCCCACGTAGAGGTAACCGCGCGAGAACGCCGGCTGATGCGTCCAGCCGCCGACGATCAGGCTGCCGCCGGTGTCTGCGAAGGTATCCCACAGCAACGTCGCGTAGTCGCCGTGGTCCTGGAAGGCCTGCAGCCGGGGGGCCGAGCCGTAGCCGGCGATTCCGGCCGACAGGTATATGCGCCCATCGCCGGTGACGACCGGAATCGAGTCGCTGCGTTCGCAAGGCACCATCCAGACAATCTCGCCTGTTGCCGCATCGAGCTTGTACAGGCCGGCGCTGTTGCTGATGCCGTGAAAGGCATAGAGCGCGAGATAGAGGAATCCACCCTGGTAGCAGAGGCCGCCGAAGAACCCGGAGCCGGGCGGGAAACCGGCCAGGTCCACCGCGGTCTGCCACAGCAGGCCCCCTTCGGCGGCCTCGAAGGCCGCGACGACGCCGCCGGTGCTGGCGACGTAGACCACGCCGTCGTGATAGGCGGGCGTGTTGCCGGAGGTCCCGGGCAGCGTCGCGGTCCAGACGATCTGGCCCGGCTGGTAGGGGTTGTCAGCGGAGTCGGGATCGGTGTTGACGGCGTAGAGTGTTCCGGCCGAACCGTATCCGCTGTAGTCGGTGACGAAGACACGGTTGGCCGGGCTGGCTTCGTGGAACAAGTCGGTAGTCACGACCGGCGAGGCGTTGACCACTTCGGCTCCGAGCGCCGTTTGCCAGACCATGTTTCCGGTGGCGCAGTCGAGCGCCGAGAGCGTCTGGCCGGTGGCGATCAGCACCGTATCGTGGCGGGTGTCGACGGCGGGACTGGACCAACTGCCCCAATCGTCGCCGGGCAGCGCAGCGCTCCAGCGGCGGCTGCCGTCGAAGATGTCGTAGGCAATCAGCAGATTGCCGTCCTGGATACAGTTGGGGTCGTAGTGGCGGGCGCTTACGAACACGCGGCCGTCGTGGACGACCGGGCTGGCATGCCACACGTATTGCTCGTCGGCGAAGGGGGCGGCAGACCAGCGGACGGTATCGAGATCGCGGGCGGCCCGCTCCGCGAGCGCGGAGTGAGCCGCGTCGCCGGCCAGGTGGGTCCATTGGGCCCGGGCCGGCCCGGTCCACAGCAGTCCCGCCAGCGCCATACAGATCTGCGGCAGCGGCCTCTCGAGCATGGCTGTCTCCGTCAGCGTCGAACGCAGCAGGCCCCGTGGGCGGCCGGAGCCGCCCACGGGCGCGTACCACTTCGGCTAACGTCCTCTCCGGAGAGCATGCCCCAGCGCCAGGCAGCCAAGGAGCACCGCGGCCCCCGGCTCGGGCACCGCCGCGAAAGCGTCGATCTCGGGGCTGGTGGCGCCGACGGGAACGTCGATGCGCACATAGCGCACCTCGCTGAGGCCGGTGGTGGAAATATCAAACGGGATGCCGCCGCCCGAGCCGTCGTAGAGCGCGACGATCTCGGCAAACGTCTTGCCGGCGAAGTCGGCGTAGGTCAGGCTCGGATCGACCGGCCTGGTGAAGTCGCTGGGCACCGTGCCGGGCTGCGTGTCGTATGGCCCGGCCAGATCCAGGTAGCCCAGCGTGGGGAACAGGGCGTCGTAGACGTCGGTCGCCAGCGTAACCCAGTTGACGTTGTCATTGCTGACCGACACCGTGAACGGCCCTTCCTCGAACAGACCGCCCACCACGCCGTTGGGCCAGTCGCCGTCGGCGAACATGCCGTTGGCGAAAATCAGAAAATCCACGCCGTACCTGTGCGTCGGATCGTCGGTGATCGGCTCGGCGAACTCGACCACCAGGTGCCCGCCGGCGCCGATGGTGACTATCTCGTCGGTACCCCAGGGACCGTTGAAAGGCGTCACCGCCGCGGGGTAGGCGCCCTCGCCGGTGTAGCGCTCCGGGGGACCGAGCACCGTGGCCGGATCGGTATAGGGCGAGCCGGCCTCGCCGCCGGGATCGTACGAGACCACGGCGTCGGCCCAGGGATCGCCGGCAGCCGAAACGCTCAACGCCAGTGCGCCCACGGCAGCAATGGCAAGAATGGTTCTGCTCGTGCCCGAACGGTACATAAGACTCCGCCTCCTTTTTCTGGCTCGCCCCAGCGGCGCCGCGCGCACCGCTACAGATGGGGTCATGCGCCGTCGCAGGAGGCCGACGACATATCCGAACGTTCGTCCGGTTGCTTCGTGAAATGGTCGCTAGCCGATGTCGCCTGAGACCCGGACGCACAGCGCGCAGACCCGCGGCGCCCAGGAGCGCAGACGACACTTTCGACGCGAGGGGAACGAACGTGAGCCATGTCTGGCGGCCTCTCCCGCGAAGGCGTACTCAGACTGCGGTCACGCTGGCAGGTCTTCTGACTCCCGGGCACCGGGGCGCCCTGGTGAGGCGCCCGACCTACTCGCCACGCCTTCTCGACCCGCCAGGACGGGCCAATGGCAACTAGCAGTGGCTTTCGTTCCCGGTCACAGCGGCGGGGCCGTTCCGGATTCTCACCGGATTCCCTATTCTTCCGACCGCCCCGAGCGGCCGAACACCAGCGACCGTTGTGGGTCACTATACAACCGATGGTGGTAGGAATCAAGCCCCTACGCAACATGGCCGCCCCGAAAGGGAGGCGGCCAGTGCGCAAGTGCTTTGTTGACAAGACGCAGCGCTTATTTGCCCTACGAGCCTACCCGGGCACCGTCGGGCGTGCTGCGGTCCGGCTCGAGCGGCGCCACGCCGGGCATGGCCGGCGGCGGAACCTCGCCGAGCTGCTCGACGATCGGCGCCTCAGGCTGCTCGACCGGCTCGCCACAGCTCTTGACCTTGAGGTTCTGGTACTCGTGGAAACCGGTGCCCGCCGGGATCAGCCGGCCCAGGATCACGTTCTCCTTGAGGCCCACCAGCCGGTCGATCTGGCCGGAGAGCGCCGCCAGGGTCAGCACCTTGGTGGTCTCCTGGAACGAGGCGGCCGAGATGAACGACTCGCTCTGCAGGCTGGCCTTGGTGATGCCCAGCAGCAGCGTGCGGGCGGTGGCCGGCTTGGGCTTGCGGCCCTTGGCCGGTTCGCCGCCTTCGGCTTCGACCTCGTCGTTCCTGGCGTTGAACTCGTCCTTGCTGACGATCTGGCCGACCTCGAAGTCGGTGTCGCCGGGGTCGGTGATCTTGACGCTGCGGGCCAGGCGGGCGTTCTCGGCGCGGAAACGGAACTTGTCGACGACCTCCTTGGGCAGGAACCGGCTGTCGCCCTCGGACTCGATCTTCACCTTGCGCAGCATCTGCGACATGATGATCTCGATGTGCTTGTCGTTGATGTTCACGTTCTGCTGGCGATAGACGCCCTGGATCTCCTTGAGCAGATAACGCTGCAGATCCTCCTCGCCGTTGATCCGCAGGATGTCGTGCGGGATCAGCGGCCCCTCGATCAGCGGCGTACCGGCCACCACGTAGTCGCCGGCGTGCACCAGCAGGTGCTTGTCCTGCGGCACGTGGTGCTCTTTCTCCATGCCCGATTCGGACCTGATGGTGATGGTCATCTTGCCGCGCCGCTTGTCGGTGCTCAGCTCGACCGTACCGGAAATCTCGGCCAGCACCGCCGGCTCCTTGGGCTTGCGGGCCTCGAAGATCTCGGTCACCCGCGGCAGGCCGCCGGTGATGTCCTGCGTACCGGTGATCTCGCGCGGCTGGCGGGCCAGCAGGCTGCCGGCGGTCACCTGCTGGCCTTCGGTGACCTCGATGCGGGCCTTGGCCGGCAGGTGGTGGAAGTCGAGGATCTTGCCGTCCTTGTCCTCGACGAAGATGCGCGGGTGCTTGTCGCCCTTGTGCTCGATGACGATCCACTTGCTGTCGGCCTTGCCCTCGGCCTCGGCCCGCACGGTCTCGCCCTCGATGATGTCCTGGAAACGCACATAGCCGTCGGCCTCGCACAGGATCGGCGTGAAGTGCGTGTCCCACTGGACCAGCGCGGTGTGGGCCTTGACCTTGCTGCCGTTGGCCACCAGCACCGCCGCCCCGTAGGGCACCTTGTAGCGCTCCAGCTCGCGGTCCTTCTCGTCGTGGATGGCGATTTCGCCGTTGCGCTTGAGCACGCGGAAGACCTTGCGGCCCAGGGCCTCGTCCTCGACCTCGACCGCGTTGAGGTTGTGGTAGACCACCGTGCCGGCGGTGGTGTTGGTGATCTGGCTCTCGACCACCGCGTGGCTGGCTACGCCGCCGGTGTGGAAGGTACGCATGGTGAGCTGCGTACCCGGTTCGCCGATCGACTGGGCGGCGATGATGCCGACCGCCATGCCCTGCTCGACCAGCTTGCCGGTCGAGAGGTCGGACCCGTAGCACAGGGCGCAGACGCCCTGCTCGGCCTCGCAGGTCAGCGGGCTGCGGACACGCACGCTGTCGAGGCCCAGTCCGCCGTCCTCGGGGTTGGCCTCGAGGCGCCTGGCGATCTCGGGCGTGAACAGCTCGTTTTCGCGGATGACGATCTCGTCGGTCACCGGGTGGCGGATGGTGTCGCGCGCCGTGCGGCCGACGATCAGGTCGGAAAGCCTGACGTCGACTTCCTCGCCCTTGTAGATGGTGCTCTTGGTGACCCCCTCGATCGTGCCGCAGTCATGCTGCGTGACGATCACGTTCTGGGCCACGTCGGCCAGCTTGCGCGTCAGGTAGCCCGAGTCGGCGGTCTTGAGGGCCGTGTCGGCCAGCCCCTTGCGGGCCCCGTGAGTCGAGCTGAAGTACTCCAGCACGCTCAAGCCTTCGCGGAAGTTGCTCTTGATCGGTGCCTCGATGATCTCGCCCGACGGTTTGGCCATCAACGCCCGCATGCCCGCGAGCTGGCGAATCTGGTCCACGCTGCCCCGGGCGCCCGAATCGCTCATCAGGTAGATCGGGTTGAGATAGGGCTTGGCGCCCGGCTGGCCCGGCTTGGCCTCGCGGCCGTCCGGGAAACGCCAGTCGTTCTCCAGCGTCTTCATCATCTCCTTGGTGATCGTCTCGCGGGCGTGAATCCAGATGTCGATGAGCTGGCTGTGCCGCTCCATGGGCGTGATCACGCCGTTGGCGGCGTCCCGCTCGACGCGGTCGACGGCCCGCTGGGCGGCGTCCAGGATGCGCAACTTGGCGTCCGGGATGCGCAGGTCGGTCAGGCCGAACGACAGGCCGGCCAGCGTGCTGTGGCGGAAACCCAGGCTCTTGATGTCGTCCAGCAGGATCAGCGTGGCCTTGCGACCCAGCCGCCGATGGCAGTCGGCGATCACGCGGGCCGAGCCCTTCTGCGACAGCGGGTAGTTGTAGAAGGGCATGCCCTCGGGCAGGATCTCGTTGAACAGGCAGCGGCCCACCGTGGTCAGCACCAGGCCGTTGGCCGGCGTGGGCTGCGGGGCCTCGTTGTGGGCGTTGATGATCTCCTCGTGCGGGATGCGCACGCGGATGGGCGTGTGCAGCCCGATCTGCCCGTAGTGCCGAGCCATCAGGGCTTCCTGCATCGAGGCGAAGAAGCGCTCCTGGCCCGGCTCGCGCTCGCCGGCCTCGCCCGCGTGGTTGCAGGTCAGGTAGTAGATGCCCAGCACGATGTCCTGCGTGGCCGGGGTGTTGGGCGAACCGCTGGCCGGGCTGAAGATGTTGTGCGTACTCATCATCAGCACGTGGGCCTCGGCCTGGGCCTCGATGCTCAGCGGCAGGTGCACCGCCAT
>CAZRSM010000027.1:0-1888 GCA_964602755.1 uncultured Planctomycetales bacterium | reverse complement strand
CCGAGACCTACGGCATCATGGTCTACCAGGAACAGGTCTCGCGCCTGGTCAACCGCCTGGGCGATATCCCCCTGCGCCGCGCCTTCCGGCTGGCCAAGGCCATCAGCAAGAAGAAGACCGCCATGATCGAGGCCGAGCACGGCCCGTTCATCGAGGGGGCGGTGGCCAAGGGCGTCAAACGCGAGGTGGCCGAACAGGTCTTCGCCGACATCCTCAAGTTCGGCGGCTATGCCTTCAACAAGGCCCACTCGACCGGTTATGCCGTGGTGGCCTACAAGACCGCCTATCTCAAGACCTACTACCCGGCCGAGTTCATGGCCGCCGTGCTGACCTACGAGAGCGGCAACACCGAGAAGGTGGCCGAGTACATCGAGGAATGCCGGCACGTACGCCAGCGCGACGGCTCGGTAGGCATTGCGATCAAGCCGCCGGACGTCAACGAGAGCGACGAAGCCTTCACGGTCGTCTATCCCCGCGGCACCGACGGGCCGGCCGAGATACGCTTCGGGCTGGCGGCCATCAGCGGGGTGGGGCACAAGGCCGTGCAGGCCATCCTGGACGCCCGCCGCGAAGGCGGCCCGTTTCAGGACATCTTCGACTTCTGCGAGCGCGTCGATCTGTCGGTCGTCAACCGCAGCGTGATCGAGGCCCTGATCAAGGCCGGGGCGTTCGACGGCACCGGCGCCGTGCGCCGCGCGCTGATGGGCGTGGTCGAAGACGCCATCCGGCTCGGCCAGGCCGCCCAGCGCGACAAGAAGGCCGGGCAGCTCGACATGTTCGGCAGCTTCACCGCCGCCGCCCCGCCGCCCCGGCCGCGTATCGGCGACGAGGAGTGGAGCGATTCGGAGATGCTGGCCTACGAGAAGGCCACGCTGGGGTTCTACATCACGCGCCACCCGCTGACGCAGTACGCCGAGCTGGTGCGGCTCTACAGCACGACCGACACGGCGGCCATCCGGGCGGCCGAGGGCCCGCGCGGCCGCAACGGCAACAGCGTGGTGCTGGGGGGCCTGATTTCGAAGGTACGCACCCGCGCCGTGCGCCAGGGCCCCAACGCCGGCAAGAAGCTGCTGATCGCCGTGATCGAGGATTTCCTGGGTTCGCTCGAGATGGTCGTCTTCCCGGACCAGTTGGGTGACGCGCTCACACTGCTCAAGCCCGACAAGGTCGTTTTCATCGAAGGTTCGGTCGATCGGCGGCGCGAAGAACCCAGCCTGCGGGTGAGCCGCATCATTCCCGTCGAGCAGGCCCGCCGGCTGCTGTCCAGCCATGTGCTGGTCAAGCTGCACTCCACCGGCGGCCCGTCGGAGCAGTTGGAACGCCTGCGTGACCTGTGCCGGCGCCACCGCGGCCGCTGCCCGCTGGTGCTGCAGGTCAACTCGGCCCGCGGCTGGATCGCCACCATCCGCCCCAAGGCGCCGGCCGTCTCGGCGGTCGATCCCTGTGACGAGTTCTTCACCGAACTCGATGAGCTGCTGGGGCTGGAGAACGTCATCTGCGGCGGCGCCCGCGGCCGCAGCGTACCGGCCACCCACCTGGCAACCAGCCCCACGGGTTGAGCACGGGGCGCAGGCGGCACGGCTATCCGCGGGCGGCGCGTTTTCGCTGGCTTCGACCCCCCTGTGGTCCCCCCCGGGAAGGGGGGGGACAGTCGGCTGCGCAGCGGGCGCCCGGGCCGGGCGAGATGGCTGCGGCGCGCGTGCTGCTGATTTCCCCTCCCTTGCAGGGAGGGGCTTGGGGAAGGGTCGGGATTGCGAAGGCGAGCCGGCTCCGCAATGGGCACTGGCTCGGAAGGTGGAACTTGGCCCCACCGCCAGGGGCGCAACTCCGCACCGGCTCCCGCGGCTGTCCGCGGGCGGCGCGTTTTCGCTGGCTTCGACCCCCCTGT
>CAZRSM010000026.1:0-3679 GCA_964602755.1 uncultured Planctomycetales bacterium | reverse complement strand
GACCTTGGCCGCCAGCGCGCCAATTTTGCGGTTGTCGGCGCCGATGAAGCACGTGTACTTGTCCGACGCGATGTTGCGGTCGAGGGTGATGACCGGAATGCCCTGGTCGTAAACCTTCTCGACCACGCTGGTGAGGCCCTCGGCGGTGTGCGGACTGATAATCAGCAGGTCGATGCCCTGGGTGACCAGATCCTCGACGTTGCGGGCCTGGCGCACGTCGTCATTGTCCGCCTGGTTCGTAATCAGCTCGATTTCGTCGGCGTGCTCGGCAGCCGCGGCCTTCATGTCGTCCAGCATTTTCACGCGCCACGGCTCACTGAGTGTGGTCTGCGCAAAGCCGATCTTCCATTTCTTCTTCGGTGCCCGGCCCGCAGGCCCGGCTTGCTCAGCCTCCGGTGCGCGGGGCACAATAGGCTCCTGCGACGCCTTCTTGCCACATCCCGCCGCGGCGAGGACAAAAACCGCCAGGACTATCGCGAGTGCAGCCGTCTGTCTTTTCATCGCCTCATCCTCCTGAGCGCGTGTTCAGTCCATTGTCGTGGGAAGGACTGCTGACCAGCGACGCCGTTCGTCCGCGGCGCTCACCGTTCATCGGTCGGCCGCAAACTCCTGCATGGTGCAGACGGGTGTCGTCCCTGACGCTCTCCGGGACGGCTATCATTTACCGCGCGCGCTCGCGCTTGAGCAAAACCGCGCCGATGATGATGGCGCCCTTGGTGATCTCCTGGATGAATTCGCTGACCCCGCGCAGGTTCAAGATATTGGCCAGCACGCCGAGGATCATCGAGCCGACGAAGGTGCCCAGGACCCAGCCCTCGCCGCCCATCAGATTCGTCCCGCCGATGACCACCGCCGCAATGGCCGTCAGCTCGTAGCCCACGCCCAGCTCGGCATTGGCCGACCTCAGTCGCGCCAACACCAGCACTCCCGATACGGCCGACAGCAGGCCGGAGATGGCGTAGATCATGACTTTGCGCTGAGCGACGTTGACGCCTGCCAGGTACGCGGCCTCTTCGTTGCCGCCAATGGCATACACTTCGCGGCCGAACCGCGTGCGCGACAGCACAAAGGCCGCAGCAGCCACGATGACGACGAAAATGAGCGCCGGCACGGGCACGCCGAAAACTGAGCCGTCGAGGGCCTTGATCGTCGGCGGCGGCTCGATGCCCAGGGTGATGCGTTTGCCCTCGACGTACAAAAGCGACGCCCCGTGCAAAACGGTCATCATGCCCAGCGTCACGATGAAAGGCTGGACGCGGCCGATGACGATGATCAGGCCGTTGGCCGCGCCGATGGCCGTGCCGATCAGCAGCGTTAGGACGATGGCCAGAGCCGGCGGCAGGCCGTGGCGCATGATAAGCCCCGCGCAAACGCAGGCCGTGAAACAAAGCAGCGCGCCGACGGACAGGTCGATGCCGGCGCTGAGGATGACGAAGGTCATGCCGACGGCGATGATGCCCTCGAAGGACACCTGCCGCATGACGTTGAGCAAATTGCGCACGGTGAAAAACTTATCCGACAGCAGCGCCGAGGTGACAAACAGGACGATGAACGCCAGGACAATCCCGTAGCGCTCCAGAGCAAGACGGGCGATGGTGCGAGCGGTTGGTTTTTCATGCTGCGTCTGGTCGATCATTTTTCGCGCCCAAAATCAGCGACAGGATTTTCTGCTCGTCCGCCTGCTCGCGCGGCAGGTCCGCCACGATCCGCCCCTCGCGCATTGCAAGAATTCGGTCCGAGAGACTCAGCAGCTCCGGCAGCTCGGACGAGATTAGCACGATGGCGGCGCCGGCATCGGCCAGCTCGCGTATGAGGCTGTGGACGGCGGCCTTGGCCGCGACGTCGATGCCGCGCGTCGGCTCGTCGAAGATGAAAACGCTTGGCGAAAGGTTGAGCCAGCGGCCCAGGACCGCCTTTTGCTGATTGCCGCCCGAGAAGGCCCGCACGAGCTGGCGCGGCATGGGCGGGCGGATGTCCAGCCGCCGGATCAGCTCGCCGGCTCGGTCCAGCAGGCGGCGGAGAGAGATGACCGGCCCCGCCATAGCACCGCGGTAGGTGGGCATCATGAGGTTGTCGGCCAGCGACAGCATCGGGAAAAGCCCCTGCGCCTGCCGATCCTCGGGGACGTAGGCCAGCCCGGCGTCGAGGCAGTGGCGCGGCAGGCGCGGGTTGAATGGCCGGCCGTGAAGCAGCACGCGGCCAGATGCGCGGCGGCGCGCGCCGATGATTAGCTGTGCCAGCTCCGACCGCCCGGCGCCCACAAGCCCCGCGAGGCCCACGACTTCGCGGCGGTGCACGACCAGCGAGCACGGCCCCACGCCGCGCCCGTCGCTGAGGTCTTCGACGACCAGCGCCGGTTCGTCCGATGGCTCTGTCTCGCGCCGCCGCTCCTGCTCCCATGCGCGGCCGACCATCATGGCGATGAGCCGGTCGCGGTCCAGCTCGGCCGTCGGCGCCGTGCCCACGCGCAGGCCGTCGCGCAGGACCGTCACGCGGTCGGCAATCTCGAAGACCTCTTCGAGGCGGTGGCTGACGTAGACAATCCCGACGCCCTCGGCCCGGAGCTGGCGGATGACATCGAACAGGTGCCGCACTTCCCGCTCGCTGAGCACCGCCGTCGGCTCGTCCATGATGAGCACGCGTGCGTTCAGCGACAGCGCCCGCGCGATGGCCACGATTTGCCGCTGAGCGACCGACAGCCGCCTGATTTCGACCCACGGCGGCAGGGGCATGGCGAGCCGCTGGAGCACGTCGCGGGCGCGCTCGGCGAGCTGGCGGCGGTCGATGACCCCGGCCGCGGCGGGCATATGGCCCAGCGCGATGTTCTCGGCCACCGACAGCGTCGGGACCAGCATCAGCTCCTGGTGGATCAGCGCGATGCCCGCCTGCTGCGCGGCCCACGGCGAGCGGAAGCGAACGAACTGGCCAGCCAGGCGGATTTCGCCGGCGTCAGGCTGGGTCGCGCCAGCCAGGATTCGCATGAGCGTGGTCTTGCCCGCGCCATTTTCCCCCACGAGGCCATGGACCTCGCCGGCACGCAGCTCAAAGTCCACGCCGCGCAGGGCGTGGACGCCGCCGAAGCTCTTGCGGATGCCGGTCATGGAGACGAGAACGCTCATACCGCCTGCGGCCATTGTAGCACTCCCGCGGGATGAGAACAGCCGGACGACCAACCGCCGCCCTGCTACCCGGACAGATCGACGAGCATTCCGTCGCTGGCCGCCGCGATTGGCACGCCCGCGGCCTCGGACATGGCCTCGGCAATCTCCCACGGCTTGTTGCGCAGCATGGTCATTCCGAAATGCGTGATGATTGCCCGCGCCGGCCGGGCTTCGGCGATCAGGCGTTCAGCAGCGGGCACGTCGAGGTGAAGAATGCCGCGGCCGGCATCGTCATAGAGGACCACGTTGACGATGAGCAGGTCGCAGCCGGCCACGCGCTCGGCCAGGCCGTCGAAATAGCGAGTGTCGGCCACCAGCCCGACGCTGCCGGCGGCGTCGGAGAAAACCAATGCGTAAGTCTCGACGCCGTGGTTGAGGCGAACGGCGCCGCGGACAGTCAGGTCGCCGATAGTATGCTGGCTGCCTTCGGCCAGTGTTTCCCGGCGAGCGGGCAGGTCCTGGGCATACGGGCATAGCGGACAGCCGGCCTGGTAGGCCTCAGCCGGCGCCAGGAGCAG
>CAZRSM010000025.1:0-4598 GCA_964602755.1 uncultured Planctomycetales bacterium | reverse complement strand
GTCCGCACGGGGGCGTCGATGAATTCCTCCAGCTCGGCGAACTCGATGATCTTGTCCAGCCGCTCGGCGATCTGCTTGCGGCTCAGGCCCAGGATGGCCCCGTTGATGAAGACGTTCTCGCGGCCGCTGAGATTGTTCTTGAAGCCCACCCCGAAACTCATCAGGCAGCCCACGCGGCCCTGGACCGCGACGTGCCCGCGGTCGGGCGTGAGGATGCCGGCCAGTGTGCGCAACAGCGTGGACTTGCCCGAGCCGTTGCGCCCGATCAGGCCCAGCACCTCGCCGGGACGCACGTCGAGATCGATACCGCGCAAGGCCCAGAACCGCTGACTCCAGCGGCTCTTGCCGTCTTCGGCCGGCCGCAGGCGGTCGAGCAGACGCACGAAGGTCTCGCGCAGCGTCACCTCCGCGCGGTGGTAACGGATCAGGAAACCCACCCACACGTCGCGCGCTACGATGGCCGGCGCGGCCGACTGGTCGACCGGCTGCGCGTCGGGCGCGGCTGCCGTCGCTGTTTCAGATGCACTTGGCAAACTTGCCCTCACCACGCACGAACACCGCGAATCCCACGACCAGTACCAGTGCCGAAATCACCCCGCCATAGCCCAGCAGCATCGGGTCGGGCGCCCGCCCCCACATCATCGCGTCGCGCAGGCACTCGAGCAGCGCCGAAAACGGATTGGCCATGTACAGCATGTACGCCGTCTGGTTGTGAAACAGGGCCTTGTAGCGCACCACGTCATGCACCACGCCGTTCTCGACCACCTGGCGGTGCAGATCGCGCACGAAGTAGAAGATCGGCGAAGTGTAGAACATCAGCCGCATGGCGACGTTGACGATGTTGGCCATGTCGGCGAAATAGGCTCCCAGGTAGGCCACGATGAACACCGATCCGAGCGTCAGCATCACCAGCAGGCCGATCACCAGCGGCACCCACAAGTAGTGCACGGTGGGCCAGATGCCGCCGATCAGCAAGAACGCCACCAGCACCACCAGCCCCCAGGCATAGTCGTAGAGCCGCGCCAGTACCACCGACACCGGAAAGACGCCCTTGGGAAAGCTGATCTCGTGGATCAGCCCGCGGTTGGCGCGGATGCAGTTGGCGGCCTGGTTCACGCTGGCGCTGAAGAAGGTGAACGTCAGCACCCCGGAGAATATGTACAGCATGAAATCGATAGACCGCCCGCCGCCGGCCAGACCGAACAGCACCCCAAAAACGAAGTAGTACACCAGCATGAACATCATCGGATCGAGGATGTTCCACAGGTGGCCCAGCACCTTGTCGCGCTGGCCGGCCTTCAGGGCGCTGGTCGTCAGGTAGCGGATGGTCTCCCACCGGCCCACCAGGGCCCGCAGGTGATCGCCCAGGCTGGGCGGTTTGAGTATGGGCAAGCCGTTGGGCGGCGCAGTCGTCATTCTGGTGCGGCACCTCGCATTGCTGGCACGATCCGGCCCGGCACGGAACGATCCCCGCCGGGCGCCAAACCCAATTATAGACCCCACCTGCCGACGCGACACCCCGCCGCGCCGCCGAGCCGGTTGCCCGCCGCCGGCCTTTACACTAACTTGCGGCCATGAACCTCAGCGGCAGATTCATAGTCTTCGACGGGCCCGACGGCTCGGGCAAGGGCACCCAGATCGAGCGCCTCAAGGCCCTGATCGACCAGGCCGGCGGCCAGTGGACCTACGCCAAGGATCCCGGCGGCACGCCCATCGGCGAGCGCATCCGCCATATCCTGCTGGGCTACGACCTGAGCGAGATGGCCCCGCGCTGCGAAACGCTGCTGTTCATGGCCTCGCGGGCCCAACTGGTAGCCGAGGTCATCCGCCCGGCCCTGGCCGCCGGCCGTACCGTCGTCGGCGACCGCTTCATCTCGGCGACCTGCGCCTACCAGGTGGCCGCCGGTTTTCCACGCGAAGACATCATCGACCTCGGGCGGCTCGCGGTCGAAGACACCTGGCCCGACCTGACCATCATCCTCGACGTGCCGCCCGAGCTGGGTTTCGAGCGCACCGGCCGCTCGCAGCGCAACGGGCGCTCGTCGGCGGGCCAGCACGGCGACCAGCTCCACATGTTCGCCGACGCGCACACCGACGCCATGGAGCGCCGTCCGATCGAGTTCCACCGCAAGGTGCGCGAGAATTTCCTGGCGCTGCCCGAATACTACCCCGGCCGGGTCGAGATCATCGACGCCAGCCGCGAAGCGGACGCCGTCTTCGCCGACGTACAGGAGGCCCTGCGCCGTGCGTTTCAGTGAGATCGAACACCAGCAGCGCGCCTTGTCCATCCTCAAACGCGCCCTGCGCAGCGGCCGCACGCACCACGCCTACCTTTTCGAAGGCCCACCCGGCGTGGGCAAGGAGCTCACCGCCCGGGCTCTGGCCGCCCGACTGCTGTGTGAGGCCGCCGATCTGCAGCCCGACGCCGACGCCTGCGGGGCCTGCCGCTCGTGCCACCTGCTGGCCGCCGAGAACCACCCCGACTTCCACCTGATTCATCGCGGCCTGCACAAGCTGCATCCCGATCGCAGCATCCGCGCCAGCAAGGGCCTTTTTCTGGCGGTCGACGTGATCCGGCACTTTCTGATCGAGCCGGCTACGACCAGTCCGGCCCTGGGCCGCCGCCGGGTCTTCGTGATCCGCGATGCCGAGCGCATGAACGAGGGCGCTCAGAACGCGCTGCTCAAGACGCTGGAAGAGCCGCCGGGCTCGGCCTGTCTGGTGCTGGTCAGCTCGTCGGCCGAGCGGCTCCTCCCGACGATCCGTTCGCGCTGTCAACGCATCCCCTTCGACCTGCTGCCGACCGACTTCGTGGCCCGGCGTCTGCAGGAACTGACGCGGGCCGACGCCGACGCGGCGCGCACACTGGCGACCCTCTCGCAAGGCAGCCTGGGAGCGGCTTTGCACTGGCACCGCCTGGGACTGCTCGACAGCCTGACCCAGGTGGCCCACCTGCTGGCGGCAGATGCGCAAGCGAACCCCGAACAATTCGCCAAGGCCCTGCTGGAGATCGCCGAAGAACTGGCCCTGCGCGACCTGGAACTGAGCGGAAGCGAAGACGAGGAAGGCGCCGCCAGCCGGGCGCGTGCCAAAGTGGACACCGACCAGATGCGTCAGGCGCTCAAGCTGACGCTGATGCTGATCGCGGCGGTCTGCCGCGATGCGCTCGTTCGCTGCGAGACCAGCGCCGCCCAGCGATGCCTGCTGCCGCCCGACCTGCCGGCTCCCCAACGCCTGGCCCGCCAGCCGGGTACGCACCTGGCCGATTGCATTGCGGCGGTGGCCGACACCGAACGGCTGCTCGATCGCAACGTCGCCCCCCAGTTGGCATGCGAACGGCTGGCGGCGCTGCTGTCGCCGGCGGCCCCGGCACCGGCACGCCGGTAGTGCCGCGCTCCGCCCCCCTGGCCGGCGCAACAAAGGGGCGCTTGGCGACGAGGGAGAATCGCCAGGCGCCCCGGCGGTGTGGAGAGGTACTACTTGAGGGCAAACACGCCTCGACGGATTTTCTTCACGTTGGGCATCTGTGTCAAGGCGATTCCGACGCTCTTGCCCAGCGTCTGGTTGGCGGTCTTGAAACCGGCCTTGAGCACGCCCTCTGTGACCTCTTTGACCGTCATCGCCCGCCCGGCGTCGCGCAGCACCTTGTCGATGTACCACTTGAGCGAACCTTCGCGCGGCGTGCCGTCGCCACGCGGCCGGCCGCGCCGGCGGCCCCGTTGAGCAGTACGGCGTGCCGGTGCGGCCGGCTTGACCGCGGCGCCGCCCTCCGCGCCGCCCAGAAGGTTGATGCTCTGGTCCATGGCGGCGATGGCCTCGTCGATCTTGGTGCGCTGTTCGAGCAGTTTTTCGCGATAGCGCTGCAGGTCCAGCACCAGCCCGTCGGCGGCGAAGGTCGGCCCGGTCATCGTCACGCGTGCCGCGACACGCCGCCGGGGTCGCGCCGCGGCCTTGCGCCGCCCGGCCGCCGGCTTGGCGCCGTGGATGGTGCGCATGTGGCGGCCCAGGTGTGCCGGCATCGAGAACGTACGTTCACACTTCGGACACTTGAGTTTCTTTGCTTTTGCCATGTTTTCCTCGCTTTCCTTCCGGTACCCTGGCGGGCACCATCTGCTCCCACGGAATAAGGCGTGACGCGTCGCAGTTTAGGGCAGTAACACTGTCCATGCAATAGCGCCGTGAGTTTTTTTGGTTTCGCCCGCCTGACACACATGAGTATTGTGACGCGCGCCGACTGCACGGATTGGACTCTATCAATCGGCCTTCTGTGCGGCGCTCGCCGAACTGGCGTGATCTTGTCATCGGGTGAATCTGAAGCGCATTCGCTCCGGCCACCGGCGCCAGCGGTATCCCGCAACCGCTTCCACCCCCAGCCCCGGCCGCACCCCGCAGGGCCCCGACACCGTCCGGCCCAGCGCTGCTCGGGCGGCTTGACCTCCCTGCCGTGTCGACCGATGCTATTATCCGATTAATGGCCACAAACGGTCCTGCTCGCAGCCCGAAACCGGCTCGGCATGATGGAAAACACCCAGTGCCCCACCCCGATCGCGCATGGCCCCATCCGTCGCATTGCGCGCTGGACAGCCATCCTGGCCGCG
>CAZRSM010000024.1:0-9273 GCA_964602755.1 uncultured Planctomycetales bacterium | reverse complement strand
GTAACTCTCGTGACGACAAAGAGAAAGCCGTTCGACATTCTCGCCGAACGGCCCGTTTTGAAGAATACTCGGGGTGACTGGATTTGAACCAGCGACCTCTGCGTCCCGAACGCAGCGCTCTGGCCAGGCTGAGCTACACCCCGCAAAAAACGCCGCCGGGCCGCCGTCGGCGGCACGAGCGAGCCAATTACAGCATACCGCTTATCGCCTTCAAAGCAAGACCTCCGGCCGGTGACGCCGACCAGCCGATAACCGTGCGGCGGGCCTGTGGCCTGCGTCGGTCGTGGTCGGCTCAGGGCCGGCAAGCTGGCCGCCCGGGTCACACTTCACGCCGGGCGCCGGTGTCGGTATCGCTCACGTCGGCCCCAGGGTCTCCGGCCGGCAGCCACGGGAGCCGGGGCCCTCCGACCGGTGACGCTGGGAGTCCGCCATGCCAGCCGCTAAGATGGGGGTGTGTTTTCCCGAAGCGGCCGGGGGCAGTAGCCCAACGGCAGAGGCAAGGGATTTAAAATCCCTCCAGTGCGGGTTCGAATCCCGCCTGCCCCAGTCGTTCCAGCGGCCCACGAGCAGTACCCAACGATGAGGTCTCCCAATGAGCCAGAGCCCCGAAAAGTCTGAACTCTACATCCGTGTCGAAGAGGTCATCAACGCCATCCGACCTTACATCCAGGGTGACGGCGGCGACATCGCCCTGATCGACGTCAGCGACGACGGCGTCGTCAAGGTCCAGCTCCGCGGAGCCTGCACCGGCTGTCCCCACGCCGCCATGACGCTCAAGGCCGGCGTCGAGCGCACCTTGCGCGAGAACATCCCCGAAGTGCGCGAGGTCATCAACGTCTGAGCAGCCCGCAGCCTTGCCCGCGACCGACCATCAGCGGACGCGGCCGTGGCCGCCGGGCCGGGACGCTTGCTGGGCCGTCTGACGGACCTGTAAATCAAGTGAAGCGATCGCCCCGGACGACATGCGTATCTGGCACGCCCTGAACAACCTGCCGGCCTCGAGGCGCTGCCCGCTCAAGCTGCTGATCTTCTGCGTCGGCACGTTCCTGATCCTCTACCCCAAGCTCTGGCTGCTGCCGCGCACCGTGCAGCGCTACGCCGACATGAATGCCGTTCTCGATCCCGACCATCCCGGCCTCGAGCCACTGGCGGCCGAGGTCCGCGCCGGGCTCGCCGACGACGCCGACCCGGCGACCGCCTTGTGGCGTGTCCAGCAGGTGGTCTGCGGCCACGTGCCCTACGCCTACGACTGGGAGACCTGGGGTGTGATGGAATACCTGCCGACCGTCGACGAGGTCCTGCGCGTCGGCCGCGAAGACTGCGACGGGCGGGCGGTGGTGGCCGCCTCGCTGTTGCGCCGGCTGGGCTACCAGGCCTGGCTGGTCAGCGATCTGCTGCACGTATGGGTGCAGACTCCCGAGGGCGAGACCATGTCGCCCACCGGCAACACCAAGCTCATCGTGGCCACTGAGCGGGGTTCCCGGCTGACCAACGTTGCCCGGCCCGCCGTCCTGGCCAACCTGGCCAAGGGCCTGGCCTTCGGCGTGGCGGCGTTCCCGCTGCTGCGCGAGCTGCTGATCCTGGCCCTGCTCGTGGTGCTCTCGTGGCGGCCGGGGTCGCATTTTTGGCGCAACCTCTGTGGCTGTCTGCTGTTGTGGATCGCTCTCGACCTGCTGCGCCACACCGGCCGCCAGGCCGCCCTGCAGGCCGACTGGCGCCACGTGCTGGGCGCCTCGGCTGCCGTCGGACTGGCCCTTATCGGCTGGCTGGTGCTGATCGTCAAAGCGGCAGGTCGTCGGCCTCGTTGCGGCGCAGACAGTCCTCGATGACCGGCAGCGGGTGCAGCGGGCCATGGTCGATGCCCGGACAGTCCCGCGCGGCGGCCCGCCAGGCGGCTTCGCTCTCGACGTTGGACTCCCAGAACGGCCACGTGCGGCACTGCAACGGCCTGACCCGGTGGATGCGACACCCCGTCTTGCCGTTGTCTGCCCGCTCCAGAAACTCGCAGTCCCCGCCCGGTAACTCAAGCAGGCTCAGCCGCAAGCCGACACGCCGGGTATGCCGACGCATGAACTGCTCGACGCCGAGGCCCAGATGCCTGGCTATCCGCTCCACTTCGTCCTGCGTCACCCACACGTAGCCCGGCGCGCCGCCGCAACAGTTGCCGCACTGCGTACAGGTGAACCTCAGGCCCGAGGCATACCACGGTGGCTTGTCGCTGGTGCTCATATAATCACTCGCGCTCGGTGGCCGGGAATCGCGCCGCCGGCCTGCCGCTGCGGGTCGGCCGCTCCCGGTGCGAGCGGGCACTATAACGAGCCGATCGGAACCTGGGGAGCACCGCCGAGAAGATCACAGTTGACGCGTGGCGTTGGCTCGCTACGCTTCCGCCGGAACGATGGTCCACGACGCCCGCTGCGCGTTTGCGATCGGCGGGCGAGGTTGACCGCGAGAGCGAAACCCTGACGAC
The DNA here is from genome assembly GCA_964602755.1 of uncultured Planctomycetales bacterium. Lineage (GTDB taxonomy): Bacteria > Planctomycetota > Phycisphaerae > UBA1845 > Fen-1342 > JALSRY01. Next base: position 6,803 of record CAZRSM010000024.1, on the reverse strand, counting down.
TTCGGCCAGTTGGGAGGAACACGGGATGCTCGGATCACGCGAGATGACTGACGAAGACCTGTACGCTGCCGGCTTCGACGAGGCCTTCGCCGGCGAAGGCCGCCGGCGCCACGAAGACGACGACGCGCCCTACGCCTACGCCGATGACGACGACTTCGATCTCGATGATTTCGAAGACCTGGAAGACATCGACGACGACTACGAGGACCTCGACGAGCAGTTCGAGGACGACGAGTTCGAGGACGATCTGGACGACGAGCTGGACGACCTCTACGACGACGATCTCTAGCCCGGACCATTGATGGCGGCCGGCCGAGTACTCACCCGGTCGCACCGTCGGCGTCGTCCTCGAACAAGCGCAAATCTTGCCGGCCGGCGCCCCAGGCGGGGCGCTGGGGCGCCCGGCTCTTCAGCCGGCCCCGCGCCGACGACGATAGCTCTCGACATGACAGATATGCCCAGCGAACAGAGCGTCGAGCCTACCGTCGAGGCCGCCCCGCCGATCGAGCGCCGCAGCGGCAGCGACCGTCGCAGCGACACCGACCGCCGCAGCGGGCTGGATCGCCGCCGTGGCCCGGGTCGCCGCCGGACCGACTATCGCCGCGACGCCGAAGAAGGCCACATGAACGAAGAGCAGCTCGAGTTCATCAAGGCCATCGACGAGTACAAGCGGCTCAACAACCGGCCGTTCCCCACCTGGACCGAGGTGCTCGACGTGGTGCTCTACCTCGGTTATCGCAAGGTGGCCCCCATCGGCGAGTTCAAGATGACCAAGGGCCGCCAGTCGCCGCCTTGAGCCGCTGCCCGGCTCAGCGCATCGGCAACGTCCCGGTTGCCAGCCCGTAAGCGATCTTGAACCCCCAGCCCCCCAGCAGCAGCGCCAGCAGCGTCCAGAACAGCCGGTAGGGTGTCATGTACGGCACCTTGAGCGGCGACGGCCGGCCTGTGACCAGCACGTAACCGGCTGCCAGCCAGACCGCGATGGTCGCCAATGCCAGCAGCATGCCCGTCGGCTGCGCCAACAGCGCCGCTATCAGCCGCCCGCGGACGGTACAGGCAAAGGCGGTGGTCATGCCACAGGTCGGGCAGGGATAGCCGGTGGTGACGATCATGCCGCACCGCCCCAGCCCCAACTGCTCATGCGTGCCCAGACCACGCGGATCGGGGGTGACATAGAGCGCCACGCCCAGCAGCGCCGAGCACGCCAGCAGCACCACCGCCGCCTGACAGCGCCGCCGCCGCACACTGGCCCGCTCGGTCTCGACTGCTTCGCTCATGCCGTCTGGCCTGCAACCGGCTCCCGTCGCCCGCCCGGGCGCCGCGCCCGGCCGGCACGGACCTCATCCTACCTGTCTGGCCAGAGTCCGGCAAAGACACCCCGGCGGCGTCGTCATCTGCGCCCCTGGCACCGGCCAGGCTGCAGCCGCTGCCGCTTGCTATTATCATGCCCCTCATGACCGACGCTTCCTTGGGCGAGACCGCGCCTCTGGCGCCTGATACGGCCGACCGTTGCGCCGCCGGTTCGCCGACCCCGCGCTGGTTCTGGCCCGCAGTCGGGCTGCTGGTGGTCCTCGGCGGCCTGGGCCGTTGGCTGCAGGTGGCCGAATTCGTCGCCCGCAACCCGCTGGCCGAGCGGCCCTGGAGCGACGGCTGGGTCTACTGGCAGATGGCCGGGCGCATCGCCTCCGGCCACCTCTGGCCTGATACCCCCTTCTTTTCGGCTCCGCTCTATCCCTACCTCCTGGCCCTGCTGCGCCGCCTGGGCGGCACGCTGACGGCGGTCTACTACGCGCAGCTTGCGTTGCACCTGGGCACCGCCCTGCTGATCGCGCTGGCCGCGCGCCGGCGGCTGGGCCACGCGGCCGCGACACTGGCTGCCGGACTGTTTCTGCTGCTGGCCGACCCGGCGGTCTCGGTCACGCGCGTCCTGGCCAATACATTGCAGGTATTTCTTTTTGCTTTGTTGTGGTGGCGCTGGGACGCGCTGCTGCATCGTGGCTATGGCTATGTGTCCATAGTATTGGCCGCAATAGTCTGTGGACTGTGTGTATTGGCATATCCCGCGGCAATGCTGGTGGCGGTGGTGCTGGCTTTCGATGTTCTCGCCGCCCGCCCCCGGCCCGACCGGCGCGTGCTGCGCACCGCAGCCTTCGTGATCGCCACGGCCATCTGCATCGCCCCGGCCACCTGGCACAACTGGCGCCGCGACGGTGGCATACTGGTCAGCGCCAACGCCGGTCTGAATCTGGCACTGGGCAACAATCCGCGCGCCGCCGGGATAGCCGGCAATCTCCCCGACATCCGCCCCATGCGCGACAAGATGTTCGCCGACGCCGCCAGAGTCTACCAGCACGCCACCGGCCGGCCGGGCACCTGGCGCCAGATCGACCGCTTCTACCGTCGCCAGGCGCTGGACTTTTTCCTCCATGATCCCGGCGCGGCGGCCGTGAACCTGCTGCGCAAGGCGTGGTACTTTCTCGCGGCCCGCGACTATGACGAAATGATGCCGCACGTCGTCGAGCGCGAGCTGGGCTATGCCCGCCGCTGGTGGCTGACGCCGTTGCCGGCCCCGCTGGTGATCTGGCCGGCCGTCGTCGCCGGCCTGCTGGCGCTGCGCCACGGACGCCGATATCTGCCCGAGCTGACGCTGCTGTGCGTACCGCTGCTGACGGTGGTGATCTTCTTCTACACCGCCCGCTATCGCATGCCGGCTTTGCCGGCCGCCTGCGCACTTGCGGCCTGGCTGCTGGTCGCGGCCCTGCGTCAACCCGCTCGGCGGCGCCTGGCGGCCACCGCCGGCGTGCTCGCGACGGCGCTGCTGGCCACCTGGCCGGCCCAGCGGCTCAACGCGGCGCTCGGCGTCGATCAACTCTCGGCCGAGTACCGCGAGCACTTCGTGCGGGCATACTCGGAGACGCAAACCATCCGGGCCGACCGCCTGCTGGCCGCCGACCAGCCCGACCGGGCCGAACCGCTCTATCGCGATGCCCTGCGGCTCTGGCCCGACGGCCACCTGGCGCACGTCGGTCTGGGACGTCTGCTGGCCAGGCGCGGCCGTCTGCCGGAGGCGATCGAGCACTTCCGCGCCGCTGCCGGCTCGGCTCCCGACTATCGGCCCGCGTGGTACTACCTCTACAACGCCCTGTGCGTCTCGGGCGACTACCAGCAGGCTCTGGCGGTGCTGCTCGAGCTCTCGCGCCGGTTCGACGACCCGCCCGCCGTGGCCGCGCTGGCGTGGCTGCGGGCCGCCTGCCCGGATGAGCGGGTGCGCAACGCCACCGCCGCCCGCACCGCCGCCCGCGGCTACCTGGCCGCCGCCCAGGCCGGCCGGGCGCCGCTCGACGACGCGCTGATGCTGCAGGCCGCCGCCCAGGCCCGCGCCGGCGACTTTACCGCCGCGGTTGCCACCGCCCGCCGGGCACTCGAGATCGCCCGGCGCTCCGGCCACGCCCGGCTCATCAGGCAACTTCAGCGCCAGCTCGAGAACTACCGCGCCGGTCGGCCCGTCGAGGGCCAGCCGCGCCTGCTGCGGCCTGAGGCGAGATCCCCGTAGCCGCCCACTGTAGTGTACCCCTGCTTGTTGGACAGATGTTAAGCTGAAGAGGGGTACGGAATACCGCGCAGCATCCAGGCCAGGTATCCCCCGTAACACGCCAGCAGCAGCAGGCCCTCGGTCCGCGAGACGCGCCGTCCGGTGCGCATGATGGGGATCATCAGCACCGCCGTGGCCAGCATCACCGGGGCGTCGAGGTTGATAGTCGACTGCGGCACTTTCAGCGGGTAGATGCTGGCCGACAGCCCGATCACCGCCAGGATGTTGAAGATATTGGATCCCACGATGTTGCCGATCGCGATGTCGGGCTGGTTGCGTCGTGCCGCCACTATGCAGGTGGCCATCTCTGGCAGGCTGGTGCCCAGTGCCACGATGGTCAGGCCGATGATCCGGGGGCTGACTCCCAGGCTGCGGGCCAGGCCGACCGCTCCCTGCACGATCAGGTCGGCCCCCTGCGTCAGCCCGACCAGCCCGATGATCACCGCCAGCAGGTTGACCGGCCAGGGCCGTGGCTTCTGGCGCGGGTCGTGCTCGTATTCCTCGGCCACGATATCGGGTTGGCGCTTCGATTCGAGATAGGTGAAGGCCGTATAGAGCACGATCGAGCCGACGAAGAACAGCCCCTGCCAGCGGTCGATGCGCCCGTCGTCGACGGCGAACAGCAGAAATACCGCCGTGAAGAACACCATGAACGGGGCGTCGATGCGCTGGATGTTGCGCGAGACCCGCAGCGGCCGCACCAGCGCCGCCAGCCCCAGCACCACCAGCACGTTCATGATGCAACTGCCCACCGCGTTGGCCACCGCCAGCGCGTCGTGTCCGCGGGCAGCCGACCTGATCGACACCGCGATCTCCGGGGCCGACGTGCCGAAAGCCACGATCGTGAGGCCCACCACCAGCGGCGCCACGCCCAGTTGCCGCGCCAGTTGAGCCGCGCCGCGCACCAGGCACTCGCCCCCGCAGCCCAGGATCACCAGCCCCCCCACAAACAGCACCAGCAGCTCGATCCACACGCCCAACCACTCCCTGCGGCCAGCTCGGCCGGCCGTCGTCCGCACGCCGGTCAGGTGCCCCATGGTATGCCGCGCCGCACGCGCCGGCTACAGCCCCGCGCGGCGCTGCTGTGGCGGCCCGGCCGATTAGGTGGTATCTATATCCCCCGCATTGTTCGATCAGCAAGCCGGAGCCCCGTCCATGAGCAGCGAGCACACGTCGACCACCGACGCCGCGGCGGACGCCGCAGCTTCCCGGCCCGCGCTGGACCGCCGCTGGTGGCTGGCACTGGCCGGCCTGCTGGTGCTGGCCGCCGTACAACAGGGTCTGATCCTGGCCGCCGACTGGCACGACAACGTCCTGGCGCGCGTCCCCCTGCTGGATGCCGACGAGTACTGGCACTGGGCCGGCCGCATTGCCGACGGCCAGCTCATCGATGACATGCCTTTCATGTCGGCCCCGCTCTACCCTTACCTGGCAGGGCTGGTGCGTGTCCTCGGCGGCGGCCTGCTGAGTCTCTACGTCCTCCAGGCCGGCCTGCGGGTGGCCACGCTGGGCCTGATCGCCGTGGCCGCCGGGCGGCGGCTGGGACCGGCCGTGGGTCTGCTGGCGGGGGCTTTGTTTCTGCTGCTGCTCGAGCCGGCCTACTTCGCCGATCGCGTGCTCAACTGCACACTGCAGCTGTTTCTGGTCGCCTGGCTCTACCTGGCCCTCGCCGGCGTCCAGCAGCGCCCCGGCGCGGCCCGCTGGCTCGGTGTCGGTGCGCTGCTGGGGCTCAACTGCCTGGCCAACCCGCCGATGCTGCTGGCTGTCGTGCTCGTGGCCCTGTGGGCCTGGTCACTGGCCGGCTGGCGCGGGCGCGGCCTGGGCCACGGCGCCCTGGCCGTTGCCTCCGCGGCCCTCGTCATCAGCCCCGCCACCTGGCACAACTACCGGGCCAGCGGTGAGCTGATCCCCATCAGCGCCCAGGCCGGCGTTACTTTCGCGCAGGGCAACAATCCCGAGGCCGTCGGCGTCTACTCCAACATCGCCGGCGTCTCCGCCAGCCGACGCAGCCAGAACATCGAGGCCCTGCGGTTCTACCGGCACACCACCGGCGAGCAGGGCGGCTGGAACGCCACCAACCGCTTCTTCTTCAAACGGGGCCTCGACTTCTGGCGCCAGCAACCGGCCCGAGCAATGGCCCTGCTGCAGACCAAGCTCTACTGGTTCGTCAGCGGGCGGGCCTTCGGCGACATCTACAACCCCGAAGCCGAGCGCCGCGTGGCTGCTCTGTCGCGCCTGGCGCTGGCCCCGCTGCCGCTGGCGTGGCTTGTTCCGCCGGCGCTGCTGGCGCTGCTGGCCGCCGCCAAACAGGCCCGGCGTTACGGTCCCGAGCTGATCCTGCTGCTGGTGCCGCTGGTGGTGGTGGTGGCCTTCTGGTATTCGCCGCGCTATCGTCTGCCGGCCACGGTCAGCGTCGTGGTGGGGGCGGCCTGGGCGATCCGCGACGCGCTGCACTGGCGCCGCGACCAGGTCTGGTCGCTGGCGGTGCTGGGGGCGCTGGCGCTCGGCGTCTACCTGCCATACCGCAACGCGCAGACGGGCTTCGACGCGCCCGATTCCTGGCGCGCCTTCGTCCACAGCGCGATGGGCGTGGCGTACTCCAAGATACTCGAGCCGGAGGCGGCCCTGGAGCACTACCGCAAGGCGCTCCAGCTCAAACCCGATGACCCCGTGGCGCTGCAGAACATCGGTCGCCTGCTGACCGGCCTGAAGCGCTATGACGAAGCAGCTCAGTACTATCGCCGACTGACCGAGGCGCGCCCCAGGTCGCCGGTGGGCTGGGAGGGGCTGGCTACCGCGCTGCTGGCCGCCGGGCGCGATCCGGCCCAGGCGGTCTCGGCTGCCGAGCAGGCCGTCCAGTTCAGTCCCCAGACGCCGCGCTGCCACGCCCTGCTGGCCGAGGCGCTGCGCGCCGCCGGCCGACAGCAGCGCGCCGTGGCCGAGTTGCAGCGGGCCATCCGCATGGCGCGCGACAGCGGTGCCGCCGACGAGGCCCAGCGCTATCAGCTTCTGCTGCAAACCTTCCGCCAGCCGACGACGACGCGCCCGGCCCCGTAAGCTCACCTGCCGGTGCTCAGCCGTGCTGACTCTCGTCCGGCGGCCCGGCGCCGGTTCCGCCGCGCTGTTCTACCAGTTTGAACCCGTGGTAGCGCAGCCTGGCCGCGATGTCCGCCCAGCGGCGTCCGTCGACCTCCACCTGGCACTCGGGTCG
>CAZRSM010000023.1:0-3661 GCA_964602755.1 uncultured Planctomycetales bacterium | reverse complement strand
TCAGTTGGAGAAGCTGGTCGCGGCTGCCAAGGCCGGCCTTTACGCCAACTAATGCCTCCCCCGGCCAACGAACCGACTCCATTACCCTGCTAGCGCGACGTTTTCGCAAGGCGGCGAAAACGTCGCCTCCTTTTGCGCGACAGAGGCCGGCGGTTGGTCGGTTTGCGCGGCGACGATAGAATCGCCAGCGGCGAGTCGCTGCCCCTGACATACGGCAACAGCAAGTGAGCCTGTCATGAAATACCGCCGACTGGGCCAGGCCGGGATCAGACTATCCGAAATCGGCCTGGGAAGCTGGCTGACCTTCGGCTGCGGGGTCGATGACCAGCGCGCCGCCGACTGCGTACGCAAAGCGTTGGACCTGGGCATCAACTTCTTCGATACCGCCGACGCCTACAACCGCGGTCAGGCCGAGGAGGTCTACGGGCGGCTGCTGAGCCAATGCCGCCGCCGCGAGCTGGTCATCGCCACCAAGTGCTACTTCCCCATGAGCGACGATGTCAACGACCGCGGATTGTCGCGCAAGCACGTCTTCGAAAGCGTGCACGACTCGTTGCGGCGGCTGCAAACCGACTACATCGACCTCTACCAGTGCCACCGCTTCGATCCCGACGTGAGCGTTTTCGAGGTGGTACGGGCCATGGACGACCTGATCCGTCAGGGCAAGATACTCTACTGGGGCGTCAGCGAGTGGCCGGCGGTCGAGATCAAGAACGCCTGCGGAATCGCCCGCCAGCTCGGGGCCTGCCCGCCGGTGAGCAACCAGCCCGAATACAGCTATGCCGCCCGGCGGCTGGAGACCAACGGTGTACTGGCCGCCTGCCAGCAGGAGGGTATGGGGCTGGTGGTCTTCAGCCCGCTCAAACAGGGCCTGCTGACCGGCAAATACAGCGGCGGCCGCGTGCCGCCCGACAGCCGCGCCGCCCACGAGCGCATGAACGTCTGCCTGCGGGAGATAGATGCCCAGGTCGTCGAGCGGGTCGACCGGCTGCGCCAGACCGCCGAGCGCGAGGGCGTTTCGCTGGCGCAGTTGGCGCTGTGCTGGGTCTTGTCGCGGCCGGGCGTGACCAGCGCCATTATCGGTGCCACGCGGCCCGAGCAGATCGAGGAGAACGTCGCCGCGGTCGACAAGTCGCTCTCGGCCGAGACGCTGGCCCGCATCGACGAGCTTTTCCCAGCCGAGGTGTTTCGGTAAGTGCTGGCCGCGGCTCAAAGCGGGGCGTTGACGCTGGCCGAACGCCGGCCTAGGCTTACTGGTCGGTGGTGGCCGGACGTCGGGGCCGCCGCGTGCCAACCGTAGACCCGAACGAGAAACCCACGATGACGATGGTGATGCGGATTTCGGCGGTTATGGTGACGGCGGCACTGGTGGTTTGCGGCTGCGGGCGCAGCGACGAGCCTCCGCCGTCGTTCAACGAGCCGCTGGGCGACTCGATGCACGGTTTGCCGTTTGCAACCGGGCCGATCGACGTGGGGATCCTGGAAGATCCGGCGTCGTACCGGCCGGCCAGGTTCGAGCCGCTGGAAGGAGCCGCGCCGGCCCAGGCGGTCGCCGAGGCCGGTCCCGAGGCCCAGGCCGCCAAAGAGCTGATCGACGAGGCGATAGACAACCTGTTCCAGTTCGACCTGCTGAGCCTGCTGGACACCTGCGTACCCGACCAGGTGGCGGCGTTGCAGGAAGACCCCTGCGGCTCGGCCCTCTCGGCCTTCGGCGACGCCATCGACACGATGATGACCGTCAGCAGGAAGATGGCGACGCCCGAGGAGGCCCAGCTCCAGCAGCAGCTCGCCGACGCGATGCCGGCCCTGGCCGAGAGCATCAAGAAGATCGTCAGCGTTACGCTGATCGACGAAGACAACGCCGTGGCCACGTTCGACTTCGCGGCGCTCGAGCTGCCGACCGAGCTGCTCGATGCGCTCAGGGCGTCGCAGGAGTTTGCGCTCCAGAAGGCCCGGGCCATGGGCGCCGCGCCGCCCGGGCCCGGCGCTGCCGGCCGCACGGTGGCCGTGGGCCGCGGGGCAGGGCGGCCTGCCGCCGACGAGGACGCCCCGACCGCGGAGGCGGCTCCTGGCGGGATGCCGGGCGCCGGCGAGATGATGTCGATGAGCATTCCCCCCGAGCAGCTCAAGCAGATGCTCGGCCAGTTGGGCAGCTTCGCGATTCCGCTCACCAAGGTCGATGGCGACTGGTACATCAAGCTGCCGGTCACGTTCAACGAGGAGCACGCCGACCTGCTGGCCAACGGCCTGGAGATCATCAACACCGGCCTGGGACGGATGGCCCAGGCAATCGAGAACGCCGGCGAAGAAGCCGACCAGGCGCAGCTCATGATGGCCATCCAGAAAATCGGCACCGACATGACCATGCAGCTGATGGGCTGGTGGGGCCAGGCCCAGCCGGTGCTGGCCGAATTGATGGAGCAGGTCGAATCCGGCGGCCAGGAAAAGCCTGCGACGACCGGGGGTGAGCAGGAAGAAGAGCCCAACGCTCCCGCGCCGTCCCCTCGTCCGCGACCCTAGGTCGCCCAAGAAAGGGTCCGCCACAATACCGATGACCGATACGCTGATGCGCTCGCACCACAACATCGCCGACCTGCAGCCCGGCCAGCGGCTGGAGGACGAGGTCTACCTGGTCCTGCAGAAGGATCTGCGCACCACCTCCAACGGCAGCCTGTACATCCACGCCGTGCTGGCCGATCGCACGGGTCAGATGGTGGCCCGCATGTGGAACGCCACGCGCGAGGTATTCAACTCGATCCCCACCAGCGGGCCGCTGATGGTCACCGGGCGCGTCGAGAGCTACAAGGGCAAGCCGCAGTTCATCATCGACGGCGTAAGCGCGGTGGAGGACGAGTCGCTCGATCCCAGCCTGCTGCTGCCGGCCACCGAGCGTGACGTCGATCAGATGTGGCAGCGCGTCAAGGAGATCCTGCGGCAGGTTCGCAATCCGCACCTGTTGCGGCTGCTGGCGGCTTTTGTCAACGACGAGGATTTCGTGCGCGGCTTCAAGCGCGCCCCGGCGGCCCGCACCAACCACCACGCCTACCTGGGCGGGCTGCTGGAGCACACGCTCAGCCTGCTGGAGCTGGCCCTGGTGGTGCTGCCGCGCTACCCGCAGGTCAGCAGCGATCTGGTGCTCTCCGGCCTGTTTCTGCACGACGCCGGCAAGATCGCCGAACTGGACCACACCTCCAGCTTCGAGTACACGACCGAGGGGCAGCTCGTGGGGCACATCGTGCTCACGGCCACCTGGGTGGCCCGGAAGGTGCAGCGCCTCGAAGACGAAACCGGCCAGGCCTTCCCGCGCGACCTGCTGGCGGCCTTGCAGCACATCATCGTGTCCCACCACGGCAAGTACGAGTTCGGCAGCCCGCGTCTGCCGGCGACCGCCGAGGCCGTGATGGTGCACTACCTGGACAATCTCGATGCCAAGCTGACGATGGTGTTCAGCGCCATCGCCGGCGACGAGGACGACGAGAGCGACTGGACCAAGTGGGTTCCGGCGCTCGAGACCCGCGTGTTCAAGCCGGACACCACGCGCGAGGATTGAGTCCGGCGGCCAGCAGCGCCCGCCACGAACAGAGCACGCCAGCGATCACTGGAAACCGCCAAGACGCCAAGGGAACCGCCAAGACGCCAAGGGAACCGCCAAGACGCCAAG
>CAZRSM010000022.1:0-4024 GCA_964602755.1 uncultured Planctomycetales bacterium | reverse complement strand
TGACTGGTTTTGCTGGCCGCGCGCGGCGCTGGATCGCCGACATTATGGACCGATGGTCAAGTTGCCAGCAAGCGCGTGGCCGCAAATCCCGACTGCAGCGACGGTTGGGCGGAGACCGCCGGCCCGGGCGCCGGCGCGGCGCGCCGCGGTGAAAAAGGGCCTATACTGTCGGCTCACGGCGGACGCATTGTGGTCTGATAACGGGCGGTCGACGCAACCCGGCGGGAGGTTCGACCGCGGGCGGCGATTCTGGCCCGGCGGGGCGAACCGGCGGTCGCGGGCGGCGTATCAGAGGTTAAGGAACAGGTGGAAGCCAAGAGCGACGAGCAACTGTTGGCCGAGCACATCGCCGGCGTCAAAGGTGCGTTTGACGAACTCGTCGCGCGTTATGCCAACGAACTGTACGGGTTTCTATGTCGCTTCGTGGGAGACCGCACCGCCGCCGACGACCTGCTGCAAGACACCTTCATGCAGCTTCATCTGGCGGCCAACAGCTTCGACCAGCGACGCTCGTTGCGACCGTGGCTGTACACCATCGCGGCCAACAAGGCCCGCGACTACATGCGCAGCCGCGGCCGACGACAGCAGCTATCGCTGGAGGCCGGCGGCGAGAACGACCGCGGCAGCCTGTCGCAGATGCTCGAGACCATCGAGCCGCCCTCGTCCGAGACGGTCGAACGCGAAGAACAGCGGCAGGCGGTGCGGCGGATAGTCGACCGCATGCCGGAGCACCTGCGGCTGATTCTGACTCTGGGCTACTTCCAGCAGTTGCCGTATGCGGAGATCGCCCAGGTGCTGGATATCCCGGTCGGCACGGTCAAGTCGCGGCTGCACGCCGCGGTGCAGCATTTCGGCCGGCTGTGGCGTGAGCAGGACAGCAGTGGCTCGGTAGCGTCGAACGGGGAAGGAAGGCAGACACATGAGTGACCAGGCGTCGCACGAATTCGATCCCGACTTGCTCGACCTGCACCTGGGGCGTCTCGACGACCGGCAGCGGCGCGAACTGGAGCAGCGCTTGCAGTCCGACGCCGCGCTGGCCGCCGAGCACGAGGCCCTGTCGGTGATGTTCGCCGCCTTGCGGGCCTATCGGGACGAGACGCCGACGGTGCGGCCCGAGCTGGTTTCCGATATCTGCCGCCGCGTGGCCGCCGCCGGCGCGCCGCCGCGCGTGGTGCAGCCCGAGCCGGATCTGGCGGCGCTGGCCGAGCGCGAGAACGGGGGGATCATCCGCCTGAGCAGCCTGCGCGACATCATGGCGGTGGCAGCCATGATCGTGCTGGCGGTCGGACTGGGCGTACCCAGCCTGCTGCACATGCGCGAGCGCGGGCGGCGCATCGCCTGCTCGGCCAACCTGGCCAGCCTGGGCCGTGGCATGCAGACCTATGCCCTGGCCAACGGCGAGAGCCTCCCCTTCGTCGGCTGGAACGCCCGGCTGTCGTGGCAGCCCACCGGCGATCCGGGCCTCGAACTGCAACCCAACCACCGTCACGCCTACCTGCTGGTACGCAACCGGCTGGTGCCGCCCGAGGTGTTCGTGTGTCCTTCGTCGCCGGACGTGCCCATGCCGGCGGACATGGTGGCGGCTTTCAGCGACTTTCCCGAGTCGCGCAATATAAGTTATGCCTATCAGAACATGGCCGGCGCGCGGCCCTCGCTGCGGGCCAACCCCGACCTGCCGGTCTTCGGCGACGACAACCCGCTGTTCGACAACGGCGTGCCGCTCCTGTCGTCGCTGAGTTTGCGCAAACCGTCGGAAACCAACTCACGCGTACACCGCGGCGCCGGGCAGAACGTGCTCGCGCTGCGCGGCAACGTCCGCTGGACCACCACGCCCAACTGCGGCATCGCCGGCGACAACATCTGGACGCTGCGCGACGTCTCGGAATACACCGGCCGCGAAGGCCCGCGCGATTCGGCCGACGCCCACCTGCTCAAGTAACCTTACAAATCAAACCATGGCGACCGACTTGCGTCGGCCCACGGCGGCTGCTCAGACGCAGGCGCAGACCTGCCTGGCGGCGTCGGTGAGGTCCTTGGCCGGCTTGAGCTGTTCGATGTTCGCTTCGGCCAGCATCTGGCGGGCCTTCTCAACGTTGGTGCCTTCCAGCCGCACGACCACCGGCACGTTGAAGCCCACCTCCCTGGCCGCCTGGATCAGGGCATCGGCGATCACGTCGCACTTGGCGATGCCGCCGAAGATGTTGACCAGCACGGCCTTGACCTTGTCGTCGGAGAGGATGATGCGGAAGGCCTCGACGGCGCCTTCGGGCGTGACCGACCCGCCCACGTCGAGGAAGTTGGCCGGCTCGCCACCGTGCAGTTTGATGATGTCCATGGTCGACATGGCCAGCCCGGCGCCGTTGACCAGACAGCCGATGTTGCCGTCGAGGGCGATGTAGCTCAGGCCGAACTCCTTGGCCCGCAGCTCGGCCGGGTTCTCCTCGCTGGGGTCGAACATGGCCTGCACGTCTTCGTGGCGGAACAGGGCGTTGTCGTCGAAGTTGAACTTGGCATCGATCGCCAGGATCTCGCCGCTGGTGGTGCGCACCAGGGGGTTGATCTCGGCCAGCGAGCAGTCCTTTTCGACAAACAGCCGCGCCAGCTTGAGCATGATGCCGGCGGCGGTCTTGGCCTCGTCGCCGCTCAGGCCGATGGCAGCGGCCAGGGCCTTGGCCTGGAACGGCAGCAGTCCCAGGTGGGGGTGGAACCAGGCCTTCTTGATGGCCTCGGGGTTGCGGGCGGCGACCTCCTCGATCTCGACGCCGCCTTCGCTGCTGGCCATCATCACCGGGCAGCGCCTGGCCCGGTCGACCACCACGCCGAGGTAGTATTCCTTGTCGATATCGACGGCGGCGGCCAGCAGGATCTTGCGGACGGTGACGCCCTGGGGGCCGGTCTGCTTGGAAACCATGGGGTTGGCGAACATGCGCTGGGCGTTTTCGACGGCCTCGTCGGCCGAGTCGATCAGCTTGACGTAGCCGGCCTTGCCGCGTCCGCCGGCGTGGACCTGGGCCTTGATGACGACCCTGGCGGCGCCGAGTTTCTCGAAGGCCGCCCGGGCCTGCTCGGGGCTGTCGATCACCTCGGAGACCGGGATGGGGATCCCCGCCGCCTGCATCAACTCACGCGCCTGGTATTCGTGGACTTTCATTCGCGTAACTCCCCTTAGCTTGGCGCCCGTCGCCTCGCCGAAGGCCCCCGGGCGGTGCGTAAAGCGAGGAGTTTAACGTCGGCCAGCCGACTACGCCACGGCAGGCGGAGCAGCCGGGCGGGCATGTGAAACCTGCTCGTGCCTGGCTGCGGCGGATGGGTGCCATGGGCAAGAGAAACTTGCCCGTGCTGCCCGCCGGAGGGGAAGGTCTCGCAGTCCCGGAACACGGCCAGGCTGGCGCTTGCCCATGCCACCCGGCAGGGTAGACGGGTACAGACGTATCCCCCAGGCGCCCGCGTTGGGCGGCCGGCCTACGGCGAGGCTGCGCAGCCGTAATTGCTCAGAAGCAGGGCCAGATCCGCCAGGTTCACGCAGCCGTCGGGAATGCCCGCGTCGCCGGTGAAGTCGGCCTCGGGCAGGAATCCGGGGTCGCCGGCGCAGCGGTCGTACGAGCCGATCAGCAGGGCCAGGTCGCTCAAGTCGACCACGTCGTCGCCGTCCACGTCGCCCGGGCACGGCACTGCGCCGATGGTGAAGGCGAAGCGGTAGCTGTCGAGGCCGTCGACCGAGAAATATGTCGGCACCGTGACCGTGAATGGCAGGTCGGGCCGCACGTTCCAGGTGGTGCCCACCGGCGGCGCGCCCTCGATCCCCGGCGGCACGTAGAGCAGCTCGAGCGTGTACACCCGGCCGGCCGGCGGCTCGGCGTCGGTGGCACCCTGGATGAGCAGCGTCATCGTCGGCTCGGTATAGAGGTCGGGTACGGCCCACAGGTGAATCGGTCCCCAGGTCTTGGATTCGGCCGGATTCATGGGGGCGCGATAGTCGGTAACGTAAAAGCCCGTGGGGCCGGACCAGGTGTTGGGGTCGTTT
>CAZRSM010000021.1:0-3252 GCA_964602755.1 uncultured Planctomycetales bacterium | reverse complement strand
TGGCCGGCGCGGCCTACCTGTTGTCCACCGGCGTCAAGATGGTCGTATCACGCGCCGCCTGACCCTCCAGCCCCGCAATGGCCAGCAGAGTACGCGCGTCGCAACCGCGCGCCAGCGACGGGGGAACCAGACGGCAGTCTTCAGCGCCGCGGTCGATGGCCCGAGTCGCGGCACACAGGCAGTCGACCAGCGCCTTGGGTACGACGGTCGGGCTGCGGCCGTCGTCCAGCCGCTTGTGCAGACCTGCGATGCGCAGCGCCGACTCGCGCGACGCCTCGAGTATGCAGAACCGCAACCCGCCGCGCACCAGCAGAACCACCGCCCGCCGACGACCGGCTCCCGGCAGGATCAGCCAGCCGCCCAGCAGGCCCGCCGCCCGACGCAGCATCACGCCCCACTCATACGACGCCCGCAGGGTGTCGATCTCGCCGGGGCCCAGCCGCCCGCCACTGGTCCCGGCCGCAGCCAGCGCAGCGTCGCTCAGCCCCGCCAGCAGCTCGTTGCGCCGCCGCAAGCGTCGCCCGTACTCGGCGTGGTCCACCTTCCCGGCACACGGTCCGCAACACCAGCCGTCGTAATAACGCGCACAGAGGTTGGCTGCGGAACTCAACAGGCTGGCCGCGGAAGGCTCCGGCTCCGGGCAGCGGGCCAGCCCCAGCAGTCGGGCCGCGGCCTCGATCACCTGCTCGGCCTGATGCCGCGAACGATACGGCCCGAAGCACGGCCCCCGAGCTGCCGGCTGGTCGCTGATCGACAGTTGCCCGAAGCTGCCGGGCCGCTCGCACAGGTAGCAGTAGCGCTGCCAGGAGCGCATCTGGCGGTTGAACGGCGGCCTGAAGCGGCGGATCAGCTCGGCCTCGGCCAGCAGGGCTTCCAGGTCGCTGTGCGCGGGGCGTACGGCCACGTGAGCGATCTGCGCGGTCCAGCCGGCGTAGTAGTCGGCCGACGTGCGGCCCAGCACATGGCTGCGCACGCGCTGCCGCACGTTCGTCGCCTTGCCGACATACAGCAGCCGCAAGTCGGCGTCGAACAGGGCATAGGTCCCGCGGGCGGCGGGCAGATACATGCACCGGCTGGCCGGCTGGTAGACGTCGGCCCAGCGCTGCCCCAGGCAATCGAACACGCGCAGCGTCCGCCGACGGGCCTCGGCCCAGGTCGCCGGCGCGGGCGGCGGTGTGGCGGCCTCTGGCGGCGCGTGGCGCTGCTGCCACTGCAATTGTCGCGTGACCACGCGCAGCAGCACGTCCGGTCGCTGGCGGCGCAGTTGCTGCGCAAGCCGAATGTCACGCATGACCTCGGCGCTGGTGGCCCCGGTGAGCCGCAATACCGCCAACGCGCCGATGGGCGCTTCGGCCAGGGCCTCGGCGGCCCGGCGGCACACCTGCGCGCGGTCCAGGCCGCTGACGTTGAGCGGGATCAGAACCATCGGGCGCACCGCCAGCGGCAGGAAGCGAAACGTCAGCCCGCCCCCGTCGATCTCCAGCAGCACTGCGCCTTTGGGCTCGTCGCGTTCGGCCAGCGTGATGCGGTCGGGCGAACCGCTGTACACGATCGGCGGGCCGTCCGGGTGGCCGGTGTCGAGCACCTGGTGCCGGTGCACATGGCCGGCGGCCACGTAATCGAAACCGCCGGGCACCTGGTGACGCTCGATGACTTCCGGACCGCTGCGAAAGCGGTAGTTGTTGGCCCCGCAGCGGGCCGCCTCGAACGTCTGGTGCACGACCAGGATGCGCAGGTCGGCCGTCGGCCGCTGCCAGCCGGTTTCCTCCAGCAGCCCGGCGAACCGCTCGGCCGCCTGCCGACGCACGTAGGGCCAGCCGGCCAGCGCCACCCGCCAGTCGCCGAGCCGCAGGCTCAGCGTCCGTGGGCGGTCGATCACGTGGATGTTGGGATGCGACCACAACAGCGACTGCGGCAGCCGCGAGCGCTCGTGATTGCCCGGCACGACGACCACGTGCACCCCGTCGGCGGCCAGGTCGAACAGCGGCCCGGCGGCCGCCGCCAGGACCGCCGGCCCGGGGCGCGAGCGGTTGAACACGTCGCCGGCGTGGATGACCAGCTTCACTTCGTGACGCCGGGCCAGCGCCAGGGCGCTGCGGTAGCTGGCGACGATGTCGTCGCCGCGGCGCCGGCGCCCGCTGCGGGGCGACTCGGGCAGATCGACACCGATGTGCGAATCGGCCAGGTGAAGTATGCGAACCGCGCCGCTCATGGGCGCTGATGGTAACGGGTGTCGCCCGCACAGGGAAGACGGTGTTCGCGTAGTGTTAGGCCCCCGCCCGCCGTCCGCGAGCCGGTGGTCGCACGAACCGGCGTGCTCAATTACCATGCGCAGCTCGTTTGTGGATCTTCTGCCAAAAGTCCAGCGGCAACAGGAAAGACGTGGCCATGAATCAGCAGCTCATCGAGTGCGTACCCAATTTCAGCGAAGGACGCGACCTGGGCGTCATCAAGCAGATCACCGACCAGATCGAGTCGGTCGAGGGCGTCACCCTGCTCGACGTGGACCCCGGCAAGGCCACCAACCGCACCGTGGTGACCTTCGTCGGGCAGCCCGAGGCGGTCATCGAAGCCGCCGTCCGCGCCGGCCGCAAGGCCGCCGAGCTGATCGACATGAGCAAGCACCGCGGCGAGCACCCGCGCTTCGGCGCCATGGACGTCTGTCCGCTGGTGCCGGTGGCCAACATCAGCATGGACGAGACGGTCGAATACGCTCACAAGCTGGCCAGACGGCTGGGCGAGGAGGTCGGCCTGACGATCTACTGCTACGAGTACGCCGCCACGCGGCCCGAGCGCCGCAACCTGGCAGTCGTCCGCGCCGGCGAATACGAAGGCCTGGCCGAGAAGCTCAAAGACCCCGACTGGCAGCCCGACTACGGGCCGGCACGGTTCAACCCCCGCAGCGGCGCCACCGCCGTGGGGGCGCGCGACTTTCTGGTGGCTTACAACGTCAACCTCAACACCACCTCCACCCGCCGGGCCAATGCCGTGGCCTTCGACGTGCGCGAAAAGGGCCGCAAGAAGCGCAGCGGCGACCCGCTCACCGGGCCGGTGGTGCGCGACGAAAACGGCAACGAGGTCTGGATCCCCGGCTCGCTCAAGTGCGTCAAGGCCATCGGCTGGTTCATCGAAGAGTACGGCATCGCGCAGATCTCGATGAACCTCACCAACATCAGCGTCACGCCCGTGCACGTGGCCTTCGACGAGTGCTGCCGCAAGGCCGAGGCCCGCGGGCTGCGCGTGACCGGCTCG
>CAZRSM010000020.1:0-7765 GCA_964602755.1 uncultured Planctomycetales bacterium | reverse complement strand
GATCCCAGGGAAAGTGCCACAGAAAACACACCGCCGATGGACGCCTCCGGGCGTCACAGGCAAGGGTGAAAAGGTGCGGTAAGAGCGCACCGCGCGGCCGGTGACGGTCGCGGCAGGGTAAACCCCACCGCCAGCAAGCCCGAATAGGGGGCGATGAGTCGGCCCGGCTCGCTACCAGCCCCGGGTAGGGTGCACGAGCCTGCCGGCAACGGCAGGCCCAGATGAATGGCCGCCACCCGTCGCTTCGGCGGGTACAGAATTCGGCTTACAGGCCCACTCCGCTGTCCATTGACACACCCGGCGCCCGCCGGTGCGCCCCGGCTGGCCGCCGAGGCTGCGCCGGGCGCGAGGCTGCCGGCACAAGTGGCGGGCTGCTCCCCTACCTTCCAGGGAGGGGCCTGGGGGAGGGTCGAGGCTGCGAATGCAAAGTGAAAACTGCAGAATGACAAATGGCCGTGGTGCGATGCCGATTCGGCTATCCGCTGGCCGACCGTGTCCGCCGGCTGCGACCCCCCTGTAAGTCCCCCCTGGAAGGGGGGGCGGTCGGCTCTGGTGCCAAGTTGTATCCGCGGTGCGCAATGCCCAACCTGCGATTTGGCGTCCCTGGCGTCTTGGCGTCTTGGCGGTTTTCTGGCGAACGTTGTCGCGGTGTATCCGCGGTGGGCCGTGCCCACCCTACGGGCTTGGCGTCCGTGGCGTTCTCTCGGCGTCCTCGGCGGCATCTTGGCGCCTGCCCATGGCACCGCCGCCGGGTGTCCTGCTTCCGCAGCCCGAAGTAGTCGAACAGCCGGCCCTGATCGTCGCAGGCCTGGTATTGCAGCGTCTGCCGCAGATCGTCACGTACGCGAAGTGATAGCTGCGCCGAACCGTGTCGATGAACCACGGCCGGAACGGCGCCAGCTCTTCCTGCTCGGCCCCGCCGTTGTCCTGGATCAGCGAGAAGATGCCACCCCACTTTTCGGGCCGGTCGACCAGCACCCAGGCGGTGATCGTCAGCTCCCGCTGCGGCCAGGGCAGCCCGGCAGCCGCATAGTCGGCGGCCACCACCAGGTGGTCGGTCAGGCCGTCGAGGGCCAGCGCCTGCAACTCGCCGGCTGCGAGAATGTGCGGCCGGCCCACAGGCTTGGCCACCAGACCACGCTGCCGGTCGACGAAGCCCCCTTTCTGCTGACACTCGGCGTCGAAGACCCACCGCAGCAACGGCTCCGGCGGCTGGTCGGCGGCTGCCGGGACCGGAGCCGCCACACAGGCGGCCACTGTGGCCAGGAGCAACAGCGAGGCACATATCCGCATCGCGAACCCTCCCCGCCGCCCGGGGCGGCGGTCGCGCAAGAAAGGCCGGTGGCGTGGTCGCCGGCTGCTTTTCAGGACTCCGCCGGGCGCGAACTGACGGCCGGAGCCGAGGAAGGCCCCGGGCCGGAACGTCTGGTCAGGTAGTAGCCGCCGAAGGCCACCAGCGCCGCCACCACCACCATCGACACCAGGAACCACAGGACGAAACTCTTGCCACGATAGGCGCGCATCAGGGCACTTCCACATGGTCGAGCACGTAAGCCACCACGTCGTCGCTGGTCTTCTCCTCGGCCTGGGCCTCGTAGCTGACGATCACGCGGTGGCGCAACACGTCGGCGGCGATTGTCTTGACGTCCTGCGGCGTCACGTAGCCGCGACCAGCCAGAAACGCGATGGCCCGCGCACCCTTGGCCAACGCTATCGTCGCCCGCGGCGACGCTCCGTATTCGATCCATTCGGCGATCCGACCCAGGCCGAACTCGTCCGGCCGGCGCGTAGCGTGCACCAGGGCCACGATGTAGTCGCACACCTTGTCATCGATGTAGATGTCGTCGAGCACCTCCCGCGCCGCCAGCACCTGCTGCGGATCGAGCACCGGCTCGACGTGCGGCACGCTGCGGCGGGTGGCCATGCGATCGAGGATGCGGCGTTCCTCGTCGCGGCTGGGATAGTCGACGATCAGCTTGAGCATGAAGCGGTCGACCTGGGCCTCGGGCAGCGGGTAGGTACCCTCCTGCTCGATGGGGTTCTGCGTGGCCAGCACCAGAAACGGCTCGGGCAGCGGATGGCTCTGCTCGCCGATGGTCACCTGGCGTTCCTGCATGGACTCCAGCAGGGCGCTCTGCACCTTGGCCGGGGCGCGGTTGATCTCGTCGGCCAGGATCAGATTGGCAAAAATCGGCCCCTTCTTTACCACGAAGGTGCCGTCGGCGGGCTGGAAGACCAGCGTGCCCAGGATGTCGGCCGGCAGCAGGTCGGGCGTGAACTGAATCCGCTGGAAGCGCGTGCGAATCGCCGCCGCCAGGCTCGAAACCGCCAGCGTCTTGGCCAGTCCGGGTACGCCCTCGAGCAGCAGGTGGCCGTCGGCCAGCAGTCCGACCAGCATCTTGCGCAGCAGGTCTTCCTGTCCGACGATGACGCGCCCGATCTCGGCCAGCAGTCGCTCGAAGTGCTCGCTGTGCTGGCGAACCAGCTCACCGACCTTCTGAACCTCCGCGTGCGTGGTGGCCATGTTCGAATTCCTCTGTCACACCTGTTGACATCCCGCCCGGGTCCGCCGGCCCGTGGCGTTGCGGCCCGGTCGTCAAACTAGCCCCCTTGCGGCCAAAATCAACCGCCAGCGGGCGTCTGTCCCGCGCAGAGGGCCGCAAAACCCGCCCGCGCTTGCCACCTCGGCCTGCGGCGGCAATACTCATTCTCAGCAGGGTGTGCCGGCAACAGACCGTCAGGGCGAGACAGGGAAATGGAATTCCACAACTCCACGCACCTCGACGACACGCGGCTCTACAGCATGCTGCTCAGACACACCGCGCCGTATCGCCACGATCGGCTCGTCGTGCACGTGCGCTACAGCCGCGGAGCGGACTTCTCGGGCACCTGCTTCTACCGCGAGGGCATCATCTACGTCAACCTGGGCCGTAACAACCGCTACCCCTACACGCTCGAAACCAGCATCGCCAAGGCCCGCAGCACGCGCACCGGCTGGCGCCGCGAGATCTACCGCCTCATCGTGGCCAACGCCGAACAACTGGTGCTCTTCGTCTACCTGCACGAGCTGTATCACTACCTCGTAAAGCAGGCCGGGCACAACCCGCGCCAGAAGGAAGCCATGTGCGACCGCTTCGCCACGCGCGTGCTGGTGGATCACTACGGATGCCCGCTGACCGACTCCCGCGGGCGGCCCGTACCGCGCGACGCCTGGGACTTCCAGGACCTGGCCGCCTTCGTGCGGCGCGCGCCCAAAGAGTCGCAGATGCACCTGCCGCTCTACGGCGAGATCCCCGTGATCATTCACGGACGCAACGTGGCAGCCCGCCGCGGCCGGCGGCGCCACCGAACCCGCTGACCAGGAGAGCCGCTCATGGGCCGAGCCAACCCCGGCAAACCACTGAAGTCCGTGCTCGTCAAGCCCGCCGGGCCGGACTGCCAGATGCAATGCGAGTACTGTTTCTACCTGCCCAAGGAGCCCGCCGACACGCCGCAGCGCCATCGCATGTCGTCAGAGACGCTGGACGCCCTGCTCGCCAGCGCGCTGTTCTGCGCCGTCGGCCGGATCACCTTCGTCTGGCAGGGCGGCGAACCGACGCTGATGGGGCTGGAGTTCTACCGCACCGTGGTGGCCCGGCAGAACGACCTGCGGCTGCCCCACCTGCGTCCGCACAACTCCCTGCAGACCAACGGCCTGCTGATCGACGACCAGTGGTGCCGCTTCCTGCGGGAAAACGACTGGCTGGTGGGACTCTCGCTCGACGGCCCGGCCCACGTGCACGACCGCTATCGCCGCCTGGCCGCCTCTGCCACTCATGAGCGCGTCGAGGCCGCCGCCCGCCGGCTGCTGGCAAACGAAGTCAAAGCCAACGCCGTGTTCGTGGTCAACGACTACTCGGCCGGCCACGCGGTCGAGATCCTCGAGTACCTCGGCGAGCTGGGCTTCGAGTACGCCCAGTTCATCCCCTGCGTCGAATGGCTGCCCGACCAGCCCGGCCAGCCGGCCCCCTTCACCGTCCCGCCCGAGCGCTGCGGCGAGTTCCTGTGCGCGGCCTTCGACTGGTGGTATCCCCGGACGCGCGCGCTGGAGCCGCCGCTGAAGCTGCGCTGGTTCGACGCCGTGCTGGCTACCTACCTTGATCTGCCAGCCGACGACTGCACGCTCGCGGCCGAATGCGGCAACTACCTGGTCGTCGATTACAACGGCGACGTCTATCCGTGCGACTTCTACGTCGAGCCGCCGCTGCGGCTGGGCAACGTGCACGACCTGGACCGGCCGCTCGGCGACCTGCTCAATTCGCCCCGGCAGGCGGCCTTCGGCCGCTGCAAGTCGGCCCTGCCGCGCGCCTGCAACGTCTGCCCGTGGCTGCGACACTGCCGCGGCGGCTGCCCCAAGGACCGCCTGGCCGACCGGCTCAACTACCTGTGCCCGGCCTACAGGATGTTCTTCGAGCACGCCCACGAGCGGCTCGCCGAGCTGGCCCGGCGCTGGAAAGAAGAACACGACACTTCCAACCTGGCCCGCGAGCTGGCCCGCGACATCTCCTCCGACGACGCCGCGCGCGCCTCCGAGCAGGTACTCACCGCGCTCGCGGCCCCCGTCGTCAACGCGGGACGCAACGATCCTTGTCCCTGCGGCAGCGGCCGCAAGTACAAGCGCTGCTGCGGCCGCAGGTAGAACGTCGGGCTGTCGGCCGGAAGCGCGGCGGTTACAATCGGCGCGCACGGGCCGCCCCGGGCCGGTGGCCGACGGGAGAAACGCATGAGCATCGAACGAGTCGTCGCCTGCCTTCACCAGCACCGCGACCGGCACCTCCAGCAGCTCCGCGAGCTGTGCCGCATTCCCAGCATCTCCGCCCAGCCGCAGCACGCGGCCGACGTCCGCCGGGCGGTCGAGTGGACCTGCCGGCATTGCCGGGCGCTGGGCCTGGAGGCCGAGGTACACGAGACCGCCGGCCATCCGCTGGTCTTCGCGCAGTACGTCGCCGACCCGGCGGCCCCGACCTACCTGGTCTACGGCCATCTGGATGTCCAGCCCACCGGCGACCGCGCGTTGTGGGACGCCGACCCGTTCGAGCCGGTGGTCGACGGCGAGTGGCTCGTCTGCCGCGGCGCCGCCGACGACAAGGGCCAGGTGATGGTCTACCTGCGGGCCATCGAAGCCTGGCTCGAAGCCGCCGGCACGCTGCCCGTGAACATCAAGCTGCTGATCGAGGGCGAGGAAGAAGTCGGTTCGGTCAACCTGGCGCCCTTCCTGCGCGAGCACCGCGAGCTGCTGGCCTGCGAGGCGGTGCTGATCTCGGACACCGGCATCCTGGCCGACGGCGTGCCCACCATCACCTACGGAACGCGGGGGCTGTGCTACATGGAAGTGCGCCTCCACGGCCCGGCCCACGACCTGCACAGCGGTACGCACGGCGGCCCGGTCACCAACCCGGCCAACGCCCTGGCGCGGATCATCGCCTCGCTGCACGACGAACACGGCCGCGTCAACATCGATGGTTTCTACGATGACGTGCTCGAGATCAGTCAACGTGAACGCGAGCTGAGCGCCGCCTTCCCGCTCGACGAACAGCAGTACGCCCGCGACCTGGGCGTGCCCGGCTTCAATGGCGAACAAGGCTACAGCGTGCAGGAGCTGCGCTCGGCCCGCCCCACGCTCGATGTCAACGGCATCTACGGCGGGTACACGAAAGAGGGCGCCAGCACCATCATCCCCGCCATGGCCGGCGCCAAGATCAGCATGCGCCTGGTGCCAAGGCAGCGCGGCGACGACATCGCAGCCAAGTTCAAACGCGCCGTCGAAGAGCGCTGCCCGCGGACGGTGCAGTGCGAGATCATCGAGCACGCCCACGCCGCCGCCTACATGACCCCGCTCGATGCGCCGTTCATCGAGCCGGCCCGCGAGGCGCTGCGGGCGGCCTTCGGCAGCGAGGTGGCCTTCATCCGCGAAGGCGGGTCGCTGCCCATTCTGCCGACGTTCCGCGACGAGCTGGGCGCCGAGTGCCTGCTGATCGGGCTGGCCAGCCCGAGCTGCAACGCCCACGGCCCCAACGAGCGCGTCCGCCTGCCCGACCTCGACCGCGGCGCCGAGGCCGTGGCGCGCTTCTTCGAGCTGGTCGCCAAATGAGCGACCCGCCTTGGCGCCGCCCGCTTGCGGGAGCTGTGCCGATGAATGCCGACCGCTGGAGAGTCGCCGTCCACGAGCTCTCGCCCCACACCGCGCGGGTGGCCTTCCTGCCGCCCGGCAGCGACCCGCCCGGTCCGACGTTCGCCGTCCAGCAACCGCCGGCGCCCCGCGCCGTGCCGGTCCAGGACCGCTGGGCCGAGCTGTGCGGCGGCAAGCTGCGGGTCTTCGTGGCCGACGACGGCCGGCCGCTCGACTGGCGCCGCCGCAACGAGGAGGTCAAACGCCTGCTGCGCGGCCCGGCGTGGATACAACAGCAAGTGCCTCTGGACCAGATGCCGCTGCTGTTGCGCGACGGGGCGTCGCTCGAGCTCGGACGTCCGGCCCTGCGTGCCGACCAGGTCATGGCCGGTCCGCGCGAAACGCCGCGCAGCGGCAAGTGGATTTGAGAACCTGCGGCGTCCGCTGCCACCGGGCATCCGGTGCCCGTTTTGCGCGGTCGTCGGCGCATGCAAACCGCCCGCGGCCTCGGCCAATTCGAAGCCGCAGGCGGGTCGGTGTCATCCTACCCAGATGCCGTCTGCCGGTCGCTACGGCGCTATTCCGCCGAAGATCGGGTCCTGCGTGCTGGTGCAGAACGGCGGGAACGTGCAGAACGGATCGATGTCGGGCCGCACGCCGGGACCGTCGATACCGGATCGCAGGAACTGGTAGGTCCGCGGATCGCAATTCAGAATCGTCCCGCAGGGATTGATCGAATCGATCGCCGTGCGGGCCATCCCGAGCACGTTGCAACCGCCGACCTGCAGGCAGGTACCCGCGGTCAGCAGTGCGGCCACCGTCGTCAACGACTTGCGCAGTCTACGCATTCTCTCAACCTCGTTCGCAAACGACCAGTTCCATATCACGGTCGCCCGGCGCTCAGGGCGTGGCCCCCAGGTTGGGACAGTCCAGGAGCATCGGAACAGGCTCGCACAGATTGAAGTAACTGCCCGACGTGCAATTGAATATCGAGCAGAAATCCAACGAAGTGGCCATCCACTGGCCGTAGAACTGGGCACACCCCGTGGGAGCCAGACCAACCTGGAACAACGCCCCCGCCGCACATACGGCCATGATGGCCAACCACTTACGTTTCCTGTTCGGCATTTCGCAAGCTCCAGTGAACCGCGCTGATCCCGCTCGGCAGGCCGAGCGCCAGGTACTATACCCCGTTCCCAACTGACCCTGCAACCTCGCCGCCGCGTCAATTCAGCCCAAGCCGACGTTGCGCGCTACGTTGGCAGCGTTGACCGGGCTGACCACCCCGCGCTCGGTGACGATGCCGGTGATCAGCTCCGCCGGCGTCACATCGAAAGCCGGGTTGTAACACCGTGCGCCGCCAGCCGCTACGGTCACCCCGCCGATCGAGCGGACCTCGTCCTGCGGCCGCTGTTCGATGGGGATCCCCTCGCCGCTGGGCAGCGTCAGATCGAACGTGCTGCTCGGCGCCGCTACGTAGAACGGCACCCCGTGTCTGGCTGCCGCCAGCGCCAGCCCATAGGTGCCGATCTTGTTGGCCGTATCCCCGTTGGCGGCGATGCGGTCGGCCCCCACAACCACCAGCTCCACCTTGCCGCTGCCCAGCAGGCTGGCCGC
>CAZRSM010000019.1:0-2604 GCA_964602755.1 uncultured Planctomycetales bacterium | reverse complement strand
CGTCAAGAAGCTGGTGGCCTACTCGTCGGTGTCGCACCTGGGCTTCTGCATGCTGGGCATGTTCAGCCTGGTGCCGTTCGGGCTGAGCGGCTCGGTGCTCTACATGATCAACCACGGCATCAGCACCGGGGCGCTGTTCCTCGTCGTCGGCATGATCTACGAGCGCTACCACACGCGCGACATGAACAAGCTCGGCGGCCTGGCCCGCAAGATGCCCATCATGACGTTCTTCCTGGTGCTGTTCGTGCTCTCGAGCATCGGCCTGCCCGGGCTCAATGGCTTCGTCAGCGAGTTCACCGTGCTGTTTGCGGCGTACAACTCGACCACGCTGGGGCCGGTCTTCGGCATCGTCGGCGCCACCGGCATCCTGCTCGGCGCGATCTACATGCTGTACATGGCCGGTCGCGTGCTGTTCGGGCCGCTCAAGGAGCCTGAAGGCACGCCCGACACCTCCGCCGGCCTGACGCCCGACCTGACGCGGCGCGAGATCGCCATCCTGGTGCCGCTGGCGGCGGCGGTGATCGGCCTGGGCGTCTTCCCGCGCGTGGTCACCGACCCGCTGGACGGTGCCTTGCAGGCCCAGGTGCTCGAGCGGCTCGAAGCCGCCCCCGCGGGCGACGTGGCCCGGCATGACGATGCACAACTCTTTGGACTTGCCCCGGCGGCGGCCGTCGACCAGCCGTCGCCCCGGACGCCAGACGGAGGATCCTGACGGTGCCGACCGCCGAAGCAGCCATATCGCTGATGTCGCTGTTGCCTGAGACGCTGTTGATGGTCGCGGGCTGCGCGGTGCTGCTGGCGGGGCAGGGGGCCGCGCACAAGGCCCGTCAGGCGGTCACCTGGATCACACTCACAGCTCTGGTCGCGGCCCTGCTGCTGGTGCGCTTCGACATCGGCGGCCAGTCGGCCTCAGAGCTGACCATCGCCGGCGGGTTGCTGTTCGACAGCCTGGCCCGCTTCATGCGCATCACGGCCCTGCTGCTGGCGGTCCTCATTACGCTGGTGAGCTGGGCCACGCCGCAGGACGACGAACGCGGCGAGTTTTTTGCCATGATGCTCTTTTCGGTCTGCGGGCTGATGCTGGTCGGCGCCGCGGCCAACCTGCTGATCCTCTTTCTGGGGCTCGAACTGGTCAGCATTCCTGCCTACGTGATGATCGCGCTGAGTCGCCGCAGCCCGCTGGCGCCCGAAAGCGCCATCAAGTACTTCTTCCTGGGGGCCCTGGCGGCGGCGCTGACGGCCTTCGGCTTCAGCTACCTCTACGGCGTGATCGGCGGGGCCACGCTCGATGCGGCCGCCGTCGGGCGGCTGTATGCCGCCCTGGTCGATACGCAGGCCGGCGCGGTGCATTACGTGGCCGTGGCGGGGCTGCTGCTCAGTTTTCTGGGGCTGCTGTTCAAGATTGCCGCGGTTCCGCTGCATTTCTACGTCGCCGACGTGTACCAGGGCGCGGCCTCACCCGTGGCCGGGCTGCTGGGCTTCGTGCCCAAGGCCGCCGGCGTGGTCGCGATCATCAAGGTGCTGGGCCTCTCCGCCCGGCTCGACGGCGCCGGCTGGCTCGACGGCTGGGGTCCGCTCGAATACGGCCCGCTGTTCGGGACGATGTGGCTGGTGGCGGCGCTGACCATGACGGTCGGCAACGTGCTGGCCCTCCAGCAGCGCAACATCAAGCGCATGCTGGCCTATTCGGGTATCGCGCACTCGGGTTACATGCTGGTCGGTATCCTGGTCGGGCCGGGGCAGGGCGGTCTGCTGGGCGATGGTACCGCCGCCGTGCTTTACTACGTCGTGATTTACGGGATTGCCAACCTGACGGCTTTCGGCCTGCTGGGGATGCTGCGAGTCGATGGTCGGCCGGCGGAAACGCTGCGGGACGTGGCCGGTATGCTCCGATATCATCCATCGTTGGCGCTGCTGATGGCGCTGGCGATGTTCACGCTGATGGGCTTGCCGCCGACGCCGGGCTTCTGGGGCAAGCTGTCACTGTTTGGCAGCGCCCTGAGCGCTGGCAACCGACTCGACGGCTATCAAAGCTGGCTGGTGGCCCTGGTGGTGGTGGCGCTGGTGAACTCGGCGATCGGAGCGGCGTACTACCTGCGCGTTATCGCCGCCGTCTTGCTGTATGAAAGCGATCAGCCGGCCCAGGCGAGCGAGCGTCAGGCACCACTGATGGGAGGCCTGTTGTGCGGCTTTCTGCTGCTGGCGTTCATGTTCTACCCGACGCGACTGCTGCTGATGGGCCGGGCGGCCAGCGGCGCACTGCGCCAGGCGCCCGTACCGGCGGTGCGCGTCGAGCCGCCGGCCACCCCGCCCGTGGCGCTGATCGAATCGCAGCAGTAGCTTGTCCCTCGGCGGCGGGGGATAGTCACTTCGGTATGCGGGGGGTGTCGCGATCGGGACGAGCGGACAGGCGTTGCACTGTGGGTGTGTCGTGCTCGAGGAGCGCCCATGTGGCAGCTTAGCTGGTCCATCCTGTGCGACACTGCCGTCTACGTGCTGGCGGGCTTCTTCGTCGCCGGTCTGATGCGCATGTGGCTGCCGGGCGGCTGGGCGGTCAAGTGGCTCAGCCAGAGGCGGCCGCGCTCGGCGCTGCTGGCGACGCTG
>CAZRSM010000018.1:0-6218 GCA_964602755.1 uncultured Planctomycetales bacterium | reverse complement strand
GGCGGTCGAGCTGAACAACCTGATCACCAACCTGCGGGCCGAGGAGGCAGAGGAGATCGCGCGGCTGCTGTGGGAGCTGGCCCACGAGATTTACATCAACGAGGCCGCCATTCTGCGCACGCTGGACGCCCTGGCGGTGGTCGATCTGGTTGTGGCCAAGTACCGCTTCGCGCGGGACTACGAGCTGCGCTGTCCCGAACTGCTGGACGAGCCGCGCGTCAACGTGCGCGGCGCACGGCACCCGATCCTGCTCGAACTGCAACGTCGGCGACAACTGGCCGGCGAGCCGACCGAGCCGGTGGTGCCGATCGACTATCGCCTCGGCGACGACTTCGACATGCTGGTGATCACCGGTCCCAACACCGGCGGCAAGACGGTCACGCTCAAGACCATCGGGCTGCTTACGCTGATGGCGCAGACCGGTTTGCCGGTGCCGGTCGACGAAGGCAGCTCGCTGGGCATCTTCAAACGCGTGATGATCGACGTCGGCGACGAGCAGAGCATGCAGCAGTCGCTGAGCACCTTCAGCGCTCATTTGAGCCGGCAGCTCGACATGCTGCGCAAGGCCGGTGAGCGGGCGTTGATCCTGATCGACGAGCTGGGGGCGGGGACCGATCCGGACGAGGGGGCCGCCATCGGGCGGGCGCTGCTCGACGAGCTGCTGCGTCACAAGGCCCGCTGCGTGGTCACCACGCACATCGGAGCGCTCAAGAGCTTCCCGCCCACGCGCCAGCGAGCCGAGAACGGCTGCGTGGAGTTCGATTCCCAGACGCTGCGGCCGACCTATCATCTACGTATAGGCGAGGCCGGCCAGAGCAACGCCATCGAGATCGCCACGCGGCTGGGGATGCCCAAGCGGCTGGTCGAGGCCGCGCGGCACAACCTGTCGCGCCGGGCCAAGGCGCTGCGGGCCGCGCTGGCCGGGGCGGCCGGCGCCAAACGCGAAGCAGAGGAGGCACGAGCCGTGGCAGAGGCTGCCAGAATCAAAGCTCAGCAGGCCCGCGACGAAGCCGAAAGCGTCCGCGCGGCCCTGGAAAAACAGAAGGCCGATTTCGAGGCCTGGGCCCAGCGCGTGGCCCACCTGCAGCCGGGCGAGCCGGTGCGGGTGCGCGGCTTCGACCGCGACGGGAAGATCGTGCGCATGCGCATCGACCTGCACCGGGCCGAGGTCGACGTGGGGGCCTTCACGGTCGAGGTGCCGCTGGGCGACGTGCTGCCGCCGCAGACGCCGCCGCCACCGCCGGCGCCGGCCAAGCCTCCCGCAGCGGCAGCAGCCCAGGCGCCCGCCCGGCCGGCCAAAGCCAGGCGTGAGGGGGCGGTCGCCCGGCCGGCCGGCGAAGGCAAACGGCGGGGCCGTAACCAGGGCAAGAAGCGGACCGAAAAGCCCAAGCGGCGCTACCTGACGCTCAGCGAAGCGGAGGTGCTGGCGCTCGAGCCGGGCCAGTCGGTGATCGTCAAGCGGCTGCACCGCGAGGGACGCGTGGTGCGGGTCGAGAAAGAGAAGAAGCAGGTGATCGTCAGCGTGGGGCTGTTCGAGGTGGACGTGCCGTTCGACGGCCTGGCCTCGCGGCGCGTGGACGGCTGAGGCGGCGGTCCCGCGATACCTACGTGCTCTCCTGCCGGGGGCGTTGCAGCGGGAAGAGGATCACGTCGCGGATGGAGGTCGAGCCGGTCAGCAGCATGACGAGGCGGTCGACACCGATGCCCAGGCCGCCGGCGGGGGGCATACCGCATTCGAGGGCCTCGATGAAGTCCTCGTCCATGACCGCCATGGTTTCTTCCTCTTCGCCGCGGAGCCTGGTGCCCAGGGTCTGGCGCTGCACGTCGGGGTCGTTCAGCTCGGAGTAGGCGTTGGCGATCTCCATGCCGTTGATGAACAGCTCGAAGCGCAAAGCCAGGCTGGGGTCGTCGGGGTGGCGCCTGGTCAGCGGGCAGAGCGGGGCGGGGTAGTCGAGCACGAAAGTGGGGTTGATCAGCTTGTCCTCGACGTAGTGCTCGAACAGCTCGTTGACCACCACCGGGTCGTCGAGCCGGTCGGGGTCGGCCGCCAGCCGGCCGGCGGTGTGCAGCTCCATGGCTCGCTGGCGGATGGCCGGCAGGTCGTGCATATCCAGGCCGACATGCTCACGAAAGAGGTCGGCATAGCGCCGCCGCGGCCAGGGCGTCTGGTAGTCGATGGTGTTCTCACCGAAGGTGATGGTGGTGCTGCCGACCACGTCGGCGGCGGCGCCGGCGATCAGGGCCTCGCAGACGTCCATCATGTCGTGATAGTCGCCGTAGGCCTGGTAGAGTTCGAGCATGGTGAATTCGGGGTTGTGGCGGGGGCTGATGCCCTCGTTGCGGAAGCAGCGCGACAGCTCGAAAACGCGCTCCAGGCCGCCCACCAGACAACGTTTGAGATACAGCTCCGGCGAGATGCGCAGGTAGAGATCGATATCCAGGGCGTTGTGGTGGGTCATGAAGGGGCGGGCCGAAGCGCCGCCGTAGATCGGCTGGAGCATGGGCGTCTCGACTTCCATGAAGCCCCGGGCGACGAGCTGCTGGCGCAGGTACTGGATGATTCTGGCCCGCAGGATGAAAACGCGGCGCGACTCGGGGTTGCTGTAGAGGTCGACGTGTCGGCGGCGATAGCGGGCCTCGATGTCGGTCAGGCCCAGGCGCTTTTCGGGCGGGGGACGCAGGGCCTTGGCCAGCAGGTGGAACTCTCTGGCCCACAGCGTCAGCTCGCCGGTCTTCGTGCGGCCGAGCTGACCGCGCACGCCGACGATGTCGCCCAGATCGAGCAGCTTGGCGACCGGCCAGCCGGTGGTCACCATTTTCTTGCTCAGCGCGTACTGCAGCGTGGTGGTGCGGTCGCGGACGGTCAGGAAGATCAGGTTGCCGAAGACGCGGTGCAACACCACCCGGCCGGCGGCGGCGAAGGTCGGGCCGTCTTCGAGAATCTGGCCCGCGGCGATGTCGTGCTGCTCGGCGGCGGCGATGATCTGCTCGTGGGCGGTGGTATCGGCGAAGCGCCCGCCGAAGGGATCCACGCCCAGGGCCCGGATCTTTTCGAGCTTGGCTCGTCGGTCTTGAATCTGGTCGCTCATAAGACCGGATACTATAGCGTCAGGCACCGGCTGCTTACATATGCGTGGACACGGCGACGGCGGCGGCTAGGATGTAGCCGGGAGTCGATAACGGCAGTGAGACGAACGGGAGGCGACGAGCGGCACTCATGAAACCGCTGTTGATACTGGCACCGTCGGCGGCCCGCTGGCCCAGCGTTTCCGCGTTGCTCGCGGAGAGCGATGCCGGCCAGTTGGCCGATGTGCAACGCCGGCTCGAGCAGGGCCTGGCCGACGCGCAGGATGCTTTCGCCGGTTGGCCCGACGGGGGCAAGCTGCTGGCCGGCGGCCTGCTGCGACGCTGCGGCGAGATCGCCGTGCTGAGCCACGTCTTCACGCGCCCCGAGCACCGCCGGCGGGGCTATTGCCGCGGCGTGCTGCAGACGCTGCTGTCGTGGTTCGACATGACCGGCGGCAAGTGGCTGTATCTCGGCACGCCGGCCGAGCTGGCCGAGGGGCTGTTTGTGAATTTCGGGTTCCGCAAGCTGCACGCCGGGACGCTCGACGGCCGGCCGTACTGCACGATGCTGCGGGCGCTGGGGACCGCGCCGGGTACGCCGCTGGACCGGCTCGACGAGCGCACCACGGTGCGTGAGCTGACGCGGGCCGACTTTCCGCAGCTGGTGGCATTGATGCAGCACCGCCCCGGGGCCGACCCGCGAGCGTCGCTGTCCGAGTCGGCGCTGGCGGCCGAGGCCACGGCGCTCGAGCTGATCGAGCAGGCCGAGGCCGGTCGCTGCGTACTGCTGGGTGCGGTGCGCCGGCACGCCGTGGTGGGGCTGGGCACGCTGGCCACCGACCAGGCCAGCAAACGCAGCTATGCCATGTTGCTGCCGCACGACGCCCCGCCGCCCGGGCTGCGCGAGGCGCTGCTGGAGGCCGCGCGACGGCGCGGCTACCAGCAGGTCGATTTCCCGATGGAAGCCCTGGCCGCGGCGGCCGCCGATACGACGCAGGAGCCGCAGCCCGGCGACGGCACCATGCCGACCGAGGCACGGCCGGCCGAACAGCCGCCTGCGGTTCCCCCGGACCCGCCACCCTCGCCCGCGCAGTAGCCGGCTGCGGACGCCAGGGGCGCCGAGAAAAACCGCCAAGACGCGATGTAGGGTGGGCACCGCCCACCACGAATGCCCGATCCCTGTTCCCTGCCCCTCCGCGCCGTCGGCATCGCGTCGGCCGCCGCGAATACCCGGCCGACGCCCAAGGCGCCCCGGCCGGCGCGATGCGGCGGCCGCGCCGGCGGCGTCAATCGGGCTGCCTGGTCTCGGGGGCCGGCGGCGGCGTGGGCCGCGTGGCTGGGGCCGCTGGCTCGGCGGCACGGCGCTGGGCCCGCGTGGGCAGCGTTTCGAGCCGGTCCTTGAGCGCCTGGAACATCTTTTCGATCGGGGCGTTGAGCCGTTCGTAGGCTTCGAGGGCCTTTTGCCGCTGCTCTTCGGTTTCGGCCTCCTTGAGCATGCGCGTGACGCGGGCCATCTCGGCAGTCTTGCGCCGCAGGTAACGGTCGCGGGCTTCCTGCTGCCGGCGCAGCATGGCATAGGCCCTTTGCCGCTGCTCGGCGTTGAGCTGGTAGCGCTTGATGAACTGCTGCGTGTAGAGGGCCCACTCGTCGAGCGGCTCGGCCGGGGGGGCCTGCGCGGTGGCGGTCGCTTCCTCGGCCGGCTGCCGCTCGGCGGCGCCGTCCGCCCGGCCGCGGCGCTGCTTGGGCTTGCGCGGCCACTCCGTGTCGGGATCAAAGCCGCCGGCGGCCCAGGCGCCCAACTTCTTCTGCACCAGCGACAGTCCGGCCTGGAACGCGCCCAGATCGTTGGCCAGCCGGTCGCTCTGGTCCTCGTTGAGATACGAGTCCATCGACTCGGCGATGTCGACGCAGACCTGCTCGAACTCCGCCAACAGCGGCTGGACGCGTGTGGCCCACTGGGCCACCGTCTCGACCGGGGGCGGCTCGTCTTCGAGCAGGGCCTCGATGTACTGGTTCATGAGCGTCTGAATCTCGGCCCGGTTGGCGTTGAGGAAGCCGGGGATGCGATCGTAAAGCAACTGCTTGGTCAGCTCGACCTGCTGGTCGTCGAACTCGTAGTCGTCGGCCATCTCGTCGACCAGCCGGTCGATCATGCGCTCCAGCATCCGCTGCGTCGGCCAGAAGCCGGCCGAAGGCACCTCGGTGGCCCGCGCCGGGGCGTTGCGCGGCTCTTCGCCGGTCGATTGGGCCAGGGCCGCGACGGCTGCGGCACTTATCAGCACCACGCTGAGCATTCGCATCATGGTCATCGCTCCTGGCCCGCCGTTGATTCACGACTGCCAGGCCGGCGGCCTACTTCGCCCCGCCGGCGGGCTCTTTGCCCCGCGTCGGCCTGGCCGGGGTCGGCTTGGGCTTGGCATCGGTCGGCCGGGCGGTCTGCTGGCGCAGGGCGGCCGCCTTGCGCTGGGCCCTGGTCGGCAGGGTATCCAGCTTGTCCTTGAGACGCTCGAACATGCGCTCCAGCGGGAGCTTCACTACGCGGTTGTAAGCCGCCTCGGCGGTCTTGAACTGCTCGGGTGTCTTGGCCCGGTCGTAGAGGCGGGTGATGCGTTCCATGTCGGCCGAGTGCAACTGCAGGTGGCGGTCGCGTTGCGTGACGGCCTGCTTGAGGAACTGCCGCGCCCGCTGGCTCTGCTGATCATTGAGCTGGTAACGCTTGATGAACGCCTCGACGTAGCGCGTCCACTCGTCGTCCGCCTGGGCCGGCTTGGCCTGACCTCCGCGAGCAGCGGATTTCGCCACCGCCGGGGGGGACGCGCCGCCGGCCGCGGCCTGCATGGCCCGCTGACGCGCCGCTTCGGCCTTGGACCGCAGCTCGCGCGCGTTCTGGCGGTTGAGCCGCCGGGCGTTGCGGTTGCCGGGCCAGTCGATCTTCGGATCGAAGCCGCCTTCCTTGAAGCGGTGCAGTCGGCGGTCGACCTGGTCGGTGACGGTATTGATGGCCGCCAGGTAGCCGTCGAGCAGTATTTCCTGCTCGTCGGTCAGGAACTCGCGCATGTCGCCCGAGACGTCGTCGATCAGTGTGCGGAACTCCTTGACCACCGGCAAGGCCCGCGCGGCCCAGTCGGCGGCGAACTCCGGATCGGGCGGCG
>CAZRSM010000017.1:0-9103 GCA_964602755.1 uncultured Planctomycetales bacterium | reverse complement strand
TCGCCGCTGATGCTGGTCATCGCGGCCCTGGTCAAGCTGACCAGCCCCGGGCCGGTGCTCTACAGGCAACGGCGGGTGGGCCTCGACGGCCGGCAGTTCGAGATGTACAAGTTCCGCACCATGCGGGTCGACGCCGAGGCCCACGGCCCGGTCTGGTCGCAGCGCAACGACCCCCGTCGCACCCCCGTCGGCCGCTGGCTGCGGCGGACCAGCCTGGACGAGCTGCCCAACCTGTTCAATGTGCTCAAAGGTGAAATGTCGCTGGTCGGCCCGCGGCCCGAGCGGCCCGAGTTCATCGAGCAGTTCAAGGACGAAATCCCGCGCTACATGCTGCGGCACAAGATGAAGGCCGGCATGACGGGGATTGCCCAGATTCGCGGCTACCGCGGGGCCACCTCGCTGCGCAAGCGCATCCAGCACGACGTGCACTACATCCGTAACTGGAGCATCTGGCTGGACATGCGCATTTTCCTGGCCACGATCTTCGGCGTCTGGTTCAGCAAGCACGAAGTCTGAAACGCCGCCCGGCCGTCCCCGCTCCGCCGTTGGCCCGCGTCACCGGTTGCCGATACACTACTCTTCGGGGCGCTCGTGCCCCCTTCTCTAACGACGGAGTACTGTCATCATGATCTTCGGCGAAGAACACCAGCCCCAGCAGCCGCAGCCCCAGCGCGTGCAGCTCAACGCGGCCAACATGGACACGGTGTATGCCAATTCCTTTGCGATGGCCACCACCCCCGACGAGATCTCGCTCTACCTCGGCGTGAACACCCCCCTGCCCAACGCCAAGCAGCCGATGATCATGATCA
The DNA here is from genome assembly GCA_964602755.1 of uncultured Planctomycetales bacterium. Taxonomy (GTDB): domain Bacteria; phylum Planctomycetota; class Phycisphaerae; order UBA1845; family Fen-1342; genus JALSRY01. The sequence goes on along the minus strand of CAZRSM010000017.1, from coordinate 8,294 downwards.
CGCACCGGGTGGTCATGTTCCCGCAGAACGCCAAGCGCCTCATGCTGGCGCTCCAGCAGACCATCAAGGCCTACGAGGACCGCTTCGGCCCGATCGAGCTGCCACCTGGAACCTTCCCGAAACAATAACCGTCTGGAAGCCGCCGGCGAGCCCGAGCCGACACCTGAGCACCCATGACGCTTGTGCGAATCCTTCTGTCGCCAGAACTCATCGCCCTGGGCCTGCGCTCGCTGCGGGCCCACAAGTTGCGCTCGTTCCTCACCGCCCTGGGCATGATCTTCGGCGTCGGCGCGGTGGTCTGCATGCTGGCCATCGGCGAGGGCGCCTCGGCCGAACAGCTCGCCAGCATCCGCCTGCTGGGCGGCGACAACATCATCGTCCGCTCGGTCGAACCACCTCCGCCCGACCAGGCCAGCGTCGCCCGCACCTTCGTTCGCCGCTACGGCATCACCCGCAACGACATCGAGCGCCTGCGGACCATCCCCCACATCAAGAAGATCGTGCTGATGCGCGAGGTCGCCAACGACGTGATCTTCGGGGGCAAGCGCTTCGACGGCCACGTGCTCGGAACCACGCCCAACTATTTCGAGGTGGTCAACCTGCCGGTGGCTCGCGGGCGGCCGCTGACGCCGGTGGACCAGCTCGATTACTCCAAGGTGGCGGTGCTGGGGTCGGCGGTGGCCCAGAGGCTCTTCGGCCACACCGACCCGATCGGCAAGACCATCGCTGTCTCCAGCCGCTCGACCGGCATCGTGCCCTACCGCGTAGTGGGGGTGCTGGCGCCGATGGCCACCGCCGGCGAGCCGGCCAAGGGTGCCGGCTCGCGCAACGTCAACCGCGACGTCTATATCCCCCTGTCCACAGCGGACTTGCGCTACGGAACGCTGCGGGTGCGGGTCAAGAGCGGCTCGCGCGAGGCCAAGCAGGTCGAATTCAGCGACGTTTACGTCAAGGTCGATGACCAGGACATGGTGGTGCCCGTCTCGCGCATGATCCAGCAGGTCTTCGCCCACGACCACGACGAGGCCGACTACGCCGTCATCGTCCCCCTCGAGCTGCTCCAGCAGGCCCTCAAGACCAAGCGCACCTGGCAGATAACGCTCGGCAGCATCGCGGGAATTTCGCTGCTGGTGGGCGGCATCGGCATCATGAACATCATGCTGGCCTCGGTCACCGAGCGTACGCGCGAAATCGGCATCCGCCGGGCGCTGGGCGCCAAGCGCGTCCACATAACCGCTCAATTCCTGCTCGAGACGCTGATCCTCAGCATCGGCGGGGGGATCATCGGCGTTTTTCTCGGAATTATTCTGGCCGACGTGGTGTCGCGTTACGCCAAGTGGCAGACCATCATACCCTGGTGGGCGGTGGTGCTCAGCTTTGTGGTGTCGACCTCCATAGGTGTCGCGTTCGGGCTGTATCCGGCTCGCAAGGCGGCCTACCTGGACCCGATCGAGGCCCTAAGACACGAATAAATCGAAACTTGCGCAGCTCAGGTCCGCTTTGCTCCGCAGTTTATCAAAGAGCCGCTTGACAAAAAACTTGATCCGCCCCCAAAGGTTGGTTATACTTCCCAACGGTTGAAGGCTCCCCATAGGTACTGTCGTTCGACAAACGTAGCTGGAACGGCTCCCCCCAGACGTCGGACGCAGTTTCATCCGGACACCAATGGTCATGGCTGACCGAGCGAGGTCTGATCCGCTGCGCTCTTGCGCAGTGCTCAGCTCGTCGGCTCCAGGCCTGACCAAAGCCGAGGATCGACTCGCGCCATGCGCGACCGGTCCGCAGCCGAAAGGGTCAGGGGAAACGCGATGTCGACCACCAAGGGGACTTCCACCGCCAGCGTCCGCAAGCTGCAGCCGCGTGCCAAGATGCCACCGGCCGAAGTGCTCAGCGGGTTCTCCTGCGAAGACGTCGAGATCCTGCGTCGGCGACTGGACGAACGCATCGAGTGCGTCTTCAATCCCGTGTTCCACAAGCGCGACGCCGAGCAGAACCTCCTGACGCCCATCCCCGAGGCCGACCGCTCTGCCGGTGGTTCCAGGCGCGCCGCCAACGACGACAGCGGCGCCGACCTGCTCGCAGACAACACCGGCCAGAACTGGACCAGCGAGCAGGAACGCCACATGTTCCTCAAGCTCAATTACTGCCGCTACCGCGCCATGCGCATCCTGCGGCAGTTCCGCAACCGCGAGCTGACCCGCGAGGCCGCCGCCGAGCTGGTCTACTGGGAAAAGCTCTCCCAGCAGACCCGCAGCGACATAGTCCGCCAGAACGTCGCCCTGGTGATGGCCATGGCCCGGCGCACGCGTCTGACCGGCGTCGACCAGGCCGACCTGATCAGCGAAGGCAACCTGGCACTGCTGCGGGCGGTGGACAAGTTCGACTGCTCGCGCGGCTTCAAGTTCAGCACGTATGCCTGCCGGGCCATTCTGAAGGCCTTCTCGCGCGTGGCCACCCGCGCGGCGCGCTATCGTGGCCATTTTCCGACCGAATTCGATCCGGCCCTCGAAAAAGACCACCATGTCGAGAACAAGCGCCAGTCCGTCGAGGAAGACTGCATCGACGAGCTGCGCTCGATACTGGGACGCGACATGGCGTGTCTCAGCGAAGTCGAGGCCAAAGTCATCAAGGCCCGCTTCGCCATCGACACCGAGCCCGACCACAGCGACATCGTCAAGGGCAAGACGCTCGAGCAGGTCGGCGAGATGATCGGCGTCACCAAGGAGCGCGTGCGGCAGATCCAGAACAAGGCCCTGGCCAAGCTGCGCCAGGCGCTGGAACGCAACGTGCTCACAGTCTGATCAGCCACAGGCCCCCCACGATTCCTCCCGACTCAATATACGCCCGGCGGTGCGTCGATCCGGCGCACCGCTGTGTTATTGTGCCACCGGCGGCGCACGAAAAGAGAGGTGTGGCCCGCGACAACAGGCCACACCTCCCGGCTCCACGGCCAAGCGCCTCAACAGGCTGCGGCGGCGCTTTTCTCCGCAACAGCCTCGCCCCGGTGCAGTTGCATCAGCGCAATCCCGGCTACGGCTTGGCCTGCCGGGCCTTGCGATGCTGCTTGATCGCGTGCGGGTCGATGCTCACACCCTGCCTGGCCAGCTTTTCGGCGAACTTCTCGGGCTTCTCCAGCAACTTGTCGATGCAGCCCGGACAGCAGAAGTACACCCGCTTGCCGCCCGGCAGATCGGTATACACCGTCGGGTCGATTTCGCCGCCCATCACCGGACACTTGGTCTGATAGGTGTAACTGTCGGCCAGCTTGGCTTTGTACTTGGCAGGGTCTTTCTTGTATTTGCCGATGCAACCGGCGCAGCAGAAGTATACCTTGCCGTCCTTGGCTTCAGTATAGACATCGGGACTGATCGGCTTGCCGGTGACCGGGCAGTTGACCTGCACGCGCTTCATCCTGGCCAGCGCGGCGCGCTGCTTGGCCACCCGGTCGGCGAACTTGTCCGGATTCTGCTTGTAGACCGTGATGCACGGCTCGCAGCACATGTACACCGGCCCCTCGTCGGTCATCACCTTCAGCGAAAAGTCGACCGGCTTGTCCACCACCGGACACATCGGCAACTCGCTCCTTACCGCCTTGGCCTCCTTTTTTCCCTTGTGTCCCTTCTTGTGGGCCCCATGACCCGCATGCTGTCCCCAGGCCGTGGCCACCAGGCTCATCGCGGCCATCACGCTCAACGCAGCTACCAGTTTACGCTTCATCTAATCAGCTCTCTCTTGTTAGAAACCAGACATCGCCCGCCGCACCACGTCGGCGCAGGCAAGTGCCCCCTGTGTCTACTCAACAGATGCGCGACTCCGCAGCGTTCTTCCGCCCCGCGAACGAAAAACCCCGCAACATCCCGCCAACAGATTATCCGCCAGTCGGTTAGCACCCAAGCGACCCGACAGCCCTATGATAGCCTTCCTCGTCGTCGACGTCCCAGCCCAGCCGCGGATCGGCCCACGCATGACGAGCCACCCGTCCGGCGCGTTCACGCAGAAACGCCCGCAGACCACCCTGGCCACGCCAGCAACGCAGCTCGGCTGCCACCGCCGCCGGCAGGAGTACCGGATGGGCCCCATGGCCACTCACCTCGGGCTGATGAATGTCGTTCGGGGCCTGCTGCCAGGCCGCCAGCAGCATTTCCACCACCGCGCGCTGTACGGCGAAGTGGTCCACCGGGTGCACCAGCACCGCGCCGTCCCCGGCCGCCCCCAGCCCGACCAGCAGCGAATCCAGCATCTCCGCCCCGGGCAGACGGTTGACCACCACCTGCGCCCGGCCGGCCAGCAGGCTGCTCAGCTCCGCAGCGTTTTCCTCGTTGGCCACGACCACGCGCCGCGCCACGCCCGGACATTCGAAGGCGCCCAGCACCAGCTCGACCAGCCGCCGACCCGCCAGCGGCAGCAGGGCCTTGTCGCAGCCCAGGCGGCGGCTGCGGCCGGCGGCCAGGATGATCGCCGTCAGCGTGTCCATCTGGCCCTCGCGCGCCCGGCGGGCGGTTGTGCTGAGCGGCCGGCTGATATAGATTCAGCGACCCCGGTCGCGGCCGCCGGCGCCTGGTCGCACTGGTGATTGTCAGGAGAACGACCCGCCATGCAAGTGATCCTGGATACCGCCGTCTTCGAGCAGCTCTCGTTGGCCGAAATGGCTCGCCGGGCCCAGGAGCTGGGTTTCGACGGGCTGGAAATCGTCGCCCCGCACGGTCAGCTCGCCGGTGGCGTGCTGGCCACGCTGGCCGCCGACCCGGTCGGCTCGCGCGACCTGCTCAAAGAGTATTCGCAAACCCTGGCCGTCATCAACGCCGGCACCTTCGCCGTCCACGCTCAGTCGGCGCTGCAGGGCAGCGTTCAACGCGCCATGCAGGCTGTCGACCTGGCCGCCGCCGTCGCCTGCCCGCTGGTGGTATTCAAGGCCCTGGGCGACGCCCGCGGGCCGGGGCAGGCCCAACTGCTCAGCGCCTACACCGAGGGCCTGCAACAGGCGGCCTCCTACGCCGCCCAGCGGGGCGTATCGATCGCCATCGAGAACACCGGCGTCCTGGCCCGCACGCACAACCTGTGGCACGTCCACGACGCGGTCGGCCTGCCGACCTGCCGGGTGTGCATCGATCCGGCGCGGTCGGTCGCCGCGGGCGACTCGCCCTCGTTCGTTCTGCTGCGGCTGGCTGGGGGGCTGGGCATGGTGCGCTTCACCGAGCTGGAACTGGACGCCGGCGACGAGGAGCCGTTCGTACCGAAGGTCAGCCCGTCGAATCCGACTTACATCGTCGAGCTGCTGCGCGGGCTGGCGTATCGCGGCCCGGTGTGCATCAGTGCCCCGGCCGACACCACCGCCGACGATTGCGGCGACTATCTCAAACGCGCCGCCGAGGTCGTGCGGCGCGAGATCGAACGTCCGCAGGTGGTTCTGTCGGCATACAAGGGTGACAAGAACGCGCCGAAGTTCGCCTCCCCCGACCGTCGGGCAGGATGAGTCTCAACCCGCTGGACAGCTTGCCGCGCCTGCTGAGTGACTTTCGTCGCCCGTCGGGAATCATCAAGGCCGACTATGAGGACTTCGTCGTCGAGGAGCAGCCGCTCTACCCGGCGGACGGGGTCGGGCCGCATACGTACTTCCTGCTGGAAAAACGCGGCCTGACGACGCTGCAGGCGATTGCAGACGTGGCCCGTGCCCTCGGCGTGCCGCGGCGGCAGATCGGCTATGCGGGCATGAAGGACGCCCGCGCGGTGAGTCGCCAGTGGATGTCGGTCGAGCACGTGGCGCCCGAGAAGCTGCTGGCGCTCGAGCTGCCGCGCTTGCGGGTCCTGGAAGTCACCCGGCACCGCAACAAGCTGCGCCTGGGACACTTGCGCGCCAACCGCTTCGAGATCAAGCTGCGCGATACCGACGTCGGCCGGCTGGCCGAGCTTCGCAGCGCACTGGCCACCCTGGCGCGGCTCGGCATCCCCAACTACTTCGCGCAACAGCGCTTCGGCGCCCGCGGCGACGCGTGGCTCATCGGGCGGCATATCCTCGCCGGCGACATCCCCGCCGCCATGGACCAACTGCTCGGCAAACCCGGGCCGGCGGACTACGGCGATATCAGGCGGGCACGGCAGCTCTACGAAGCGGGCGACTACGCCGCGGCCGCCAATGCCTGGCCGGCGATGTTCCGCGACGAGCGCCGGGCGCTCAAGGCCCTGGCGCGCAGCAAGGGCAAGGCCACGCGCGGCTTCGCCGCTATCGACCGCTCGCTGCGCAGTTTCTACGTCTCGGCGTACCAGTCGTACCTGTTCAACCAGGTGGTGGCCGCGCGTCTGCCGTCGGGGCTGGGGCGGCTCTGCGACGGCGACCTGGCCTGGATACACGGACGCGAGGCGGTTTTCCTGGTCGAGTCGGCCGAGGCCGAGCAGCCCCGGGCCGACGCGCTCGAGATCAGCCCGACCGGCCCGCTGTTTGGCTACCGCATGACCGAGCCGCAGCGGTCGCCGGGTGAGCTTGAGCGACAACTGCTTGAGCGCGAGGGACTTACGCCGGACTCCTTCCGCGCCGGCAAGCTGCGCGTCAAGGGTGCCCGCCGGCCGCTGCGCTTCGCGGTCAGCGACGCGGACATCTCGCTTGGCGCCGACGACCGCGGCGCATATCTTTTGCTGCGCTTTACGCTCCCCCGAGGCTGCTACGCGACGGCCCTGCTCCGCGAGCTGTTCGACCTGACCGAGCCGACCTCGGACTAAGCATTCAGGCGCCGACGACGATGGGCAGCCGATAACGGTCGGTGCGTCGCCGACGCCCTCTGTCGCTCCTTGCCGGCGGGCATACGTCAATGGCCAAGGCCACCGAATTCTCCTGGAGTGCCCTGTTGCGGGCCGTACGCCACACGTACCCCCAGCTCTACCGCGCGTGGTTCGACGAGCTGCCGGCGGGCAGGCTCGAAGCCGGCGAGCTGCGCGTGGTGGTCGACCAGACGCCCCGCCTGCAGTACCTGCGCCAATCGTGCACGCACGCCTTCGCGCAGGCGCTGATGGAGCAGACCGGGCACCTGGTGGCGGTGCGGTTCGTGCCGGCGCAGCCCATCGAGCAGCAGGCCGTCACCACGCCGCAGGCCGAGCCGCTGATGCAGGCACCACTCTCGGCGGACTACACGTTCGACCAGTTCGTGGTCGGCCCGTCGAACCGGCTGGCGCACGCAGCCTGCCGGGCGGTGTGCAGCCAGCCGGGGTCGCTCTACAACCCCCTGTTCATCCACGGTTCGTCGGGCCTGGGCAAGACCCACCTGCTGCAGGCCACCTGCGCCGAGCTGGAGCAGCGCTACCCCGACGCCCACGTGGTCTACGTCACCTGCGAGACGTTCGTCAACGACTTCGTGCGGGCCATCGAGACCGGCCGGCTGCCCGAGTTCCGCCAGCGCGCCCGCAGCCTCGACTGCCTCGTGATCGACGATATCCAGTTCCTCGCCGGCCGCGAGTCGTCGCAGGAGGAGCTGTTCCACACCTTCAACGTGCTCTACCAGGCCGGCAAGCAGATCGTGCTCTCGGCCGACTCGCCGCCGTCGCAGATACCCACGCTCGAAGAGCGCCTGATCAGCCGCTTCAACTGGGGCCTGGTGACCCAGATCGACCCGCCCAACCGCGAGACCCGCCAGGCCATCCTGCACAAGAAGGCCCGCCTGCGCGGCTGCGAAATACCCGACGAGGTGCTCGACCTGATCGCCCAGCGCGTCGAGTCCAACGTGCGCGTGCTCGAAGGGGCCCTCACCAAGCTCATCTCCGAGACGCAGCTCGGCGGCAAGCCCATGACCATCGAAACCGCCCGCGACGTGATCGAGCACTTCGCCGGCCAGCCGCGCCGCAGCGTGCAGATCGGCGACATCCTCGATGCCGTCTGCCAGCACTTCCGCCTCAAGACGCACGACCTGGTGGGCCGCAAGCGCTCGCGCTCGGTCAGCTACCCCCGGCACATCGCCATGTACCTGGCCCGCAAACTCACCCCCCTGAGCCTGCAGGAGATCGGCCTGCACTTCGGCGGGCGCGATCACTCGACCGTGCTGCACGCCGAACGCACCATCGACAGCCTGCGGCAGACCGACTCGGCGACGGCCGAGATTCTGGCGGAATTGACAAACCGCCTGTTGGCGAACCGTTGATTGGCGCAACGGGACGGTCACGAGCGGGCAGTAAACCGCCTCTTGCTGTCAGCCTGCAGGCCTCGAGGCGCCGCCGACGGTAGCGCAGCATCGTCTTGCGCCAAGCGCCAACGCAGCCGGCTGTCAGCCCGCTGCGTGTCGCAACTCCCGCCGGCACCGGGCGTTGTCGAG
>CAZRSM010000016.1:0-1799 GCA_964602755.1 uncultured Planctomycetales bacterium | reverse complement strand
CGCTTCGACGAGGGCAAGGGCGACCCGAAGGTGCTCGAAGAGGCCTACCTCAAACTGGCCAGCGAGCACGTCGGCGGTCGGCCGGTGCTGGTCGGCACCGTCTCGGTCGAGAACTCCGAGAAGCTCAGCGACCTGCTGACCCACCGCTACGGCATCGAGCACGAAGTGCTCAACGCCAAGAACCACGCCCGCGAGGCCGAAATCGTCGCCAAGGCCGGCCAGCAGCACGAAGTGGCGCGCGGCAAGAAGAAGTTCATGTACGGCAACGTCACTATCGCCACCAACATGGCCGGCCGCGGCACCGACATCGTGCTCGGCCCCGGCGTGGCGGAGATCGGCGGCCTGCACGTGGTCGGCACCGAGCGGCACGAGAGCCGGCGCATCGACAACCAGTTGCGCGGCCGCTGCGGCCGCCAGGGCGACCCCGGCAGCTCGCGCTTCTTCCTTTCGTTCGACGACGACCTGCTGCGGCTGTTCATGGGCGAGTGGGTGCTCAAGATGCTCAGCCGGTACGCCATGGAAGACGGCGTGCCCATCGAGCACAAGTCGCTCACCAGGGGCATCGAGCGCGCCCAGAAGAAGGTCGAAGAACGTAACTTCGGCATCCGCAAGAACCTGCTCGAATACGACGAGGTGCCCGACCAGCAGCGGCGGACCTTCTACGCCATGCGCCAGCGCGTCCTCGAAGGCCGCGACCTCAGCGAGCTGATCTGGGAGATGATCGACGAGACCGTGGCCGACGCGGTCGAGCGCTACTACGACCCGTACTACGCCGGCCAGTGCGTCGCCGAGTGGGTCGGCCAGGCCCTGGGCGTGAGCATCGAGGCCCAGCGGCTCGACACCGAGGAGTTCGAGACCACCTGCGAGCAGGTGCGCGACCTGGCGGCCGCCGAGGTCCGCAGCAGCATCCAGCGCACCTTCGGCGAGTACATCGACCCGACCGTGGACCCCGACGAATGGGACGTGCGCGGCTTCCTGACCTGGGTGGCCCAGTACGGCATCGGGCTCACGCAGCGTCAGGTGCGCCAGGCCGACCCCGACGACCTGCGCGACCAGGTGATCGAAGCCGCCATCAAGCGCGTCGAAGAGGCCGACCTGACCCCCATCAGGCAGTTCATCGACCCGGCCTTCCCCAAACGGCGCCTGGCTCAATGGGCCCGCGACAAGTTCGGCGTCGAGGTGCCGGTCGAACAGCTCTCCGAAGCCCCGCGCGAAGAGGCCGAGCGACTGATCGGCGAGAAGATGCGCGAGGCCTACCGCCGGCGCGAGATCGAGTACCCCGCCGCGGCCATCGTGGGCTACGCCCTGGAGCGCGGCGGCCAGAACGTCAACGCGGTCTACGAGATCATCGCCCGCTGGGCCGACCGCAAGTACCGCACGGGATGGACCTACGAGCACTTCTCCGGCAAACAGCCCGAGGACGTTTTCAAGGAGCTGTGCGCGCTGGCCGAGGAGTTCATCCACGGCGGCAAGCTGGAGCAGGAGATCGAGGCCGCCATCGCCGCCCACCCCGGCGACCGGATCGTCGAGTGGGCCCGGCAGCGCTTCGGCAACGTACTCGAAGCGCATCCGGTCCAGCCCGGTCCCGAGTTGCGCGAACAGCTCAAACGCTGCGGCTACGAGATGCTGCGCTACGAGCTGACGCAGCTCGAACGCATGGTGCTGCTCACCACGTTCGACTCGGTCTGGAAAGACCACATGTACGCCATGGACCTGCTGCGCAGCGGCATCAGCCTGCGGGGCTACGCCGAGCGCGATCCCAAGATCGAGTACAAGCGCGAGGGCACGCGGCTGTTCAA
>CAZRSM010000015.1:0-3373 GCA_964602755.1 uncultured Planctomycetales bacterium | reverse complement strand
CCGCAACTGTTCTCCAACGCTCTGCCGCCGACGGTGTGTTACGGCTCGATGGCCGCCATCGACATCCTCATGAGCGAAGGCCGCAGCCTGCTCGAAAAGCTGCGCTCCAACGTGCAGTACTTCCGGGCCGGCGTGCGCGACCTGGGTCTCAAGACCATCGACGGCATCACCCCCATCGTGCCGGTCATCGTCGGCGAAACGCCCACCGCCATCGCCATGCAGAAGGCCCTCTTCGAGCAGGGCGTCTTCGTCAGCGGCTTCGGCTATCCGGTGGTGCCCAAAGGCGAAGCCCGGCTGCGTTGCCAGATCAGCGCCGGCCACGGCAAGGAAGACCTCGACGAGTGCCTGGCGGCGCTCAAGAAGGTCGCCGATCAGTTCCCCGAAAGCCGGGCCTGAAGCGCCGGCCGGCCCCCGGGTCGGCCGGGCCGGCTTTCTTTTCGGCCGATCGGCGGCGTGGAGGTGTACTCATGGACGTCCACGAAGCCATCGTCAAGCGGCGCAGCGTGCGGGCCTACAGCGACCGGCCGATCGAGCCGGCGGTGCTGGAGAAGCTCAAGGCCGCCCTGCGGCTGGCACCGTCGGCCTGCAACTTCCAGCCCTGGCACTTCGTGTTCGTCTCCGACGCCGAGTTGCGCCGGGAGCTGGCCCGCGCCTGCCACGGTCAGCTCTGGATGGCCCAGGCCCCGCTGACCGTCGCCGCCTGCGGCCTGCCGCAACTGGCCTACAAGCACATGGGCGGCTCGGGCAACAGCGTCGACATCGACGTGACCATCGCGCTCGACCACCTCACGCTGGCGGCGGTGGCCGAGGGGCTGGGAACCTGCTGGATCGGGGCCTTCGACGAGCAGGCGGTCAAGCGGCTGCTGGCCGTACCGCCGCAGGCCAAGGTGGTCGCGCTCACGCCGGTGGGCTATCCCGCCAGTGACGACCTGATCCACCCGGTCGACCCCGCGGCCCGCAAGCACGCGCGGGAGATCTTCAGCCGCGACCGGTACGGCCAGCCGCTGTAGCCGGCGGTCAGTCGTCGTGCGCGCCGGGGCCGATCTCCAGCGGCGCGTGATGGTGCTCCTGAGGCGCAGGCTCGCGCAGGATGCGCCAGAAACAGAAGGCCGTCAGCGCCAGCACCAGCAGCACGCTGAAGGCCATGATCGCCGCCCCGGCCGGCGTCAGCCCCGCCGCCTGGTCGCCCTGCTCCCGGGCCAACAGCAGCCACGCGTTCATCGGCAAGCCTCCCAGTCGATGCCTTCTTCCTCGGCCCGCGCGATCGCCCGCCCGATGCGCGTGCGGCAGGCGATGTCCGCCAGCACGTAGAGGACTATCAGGAACGCCACCACGCCCAGGAACACGAAACGCACCACGTTCGCATCGCTGCGGGCACTGTCGGCCTGGCGCGCCGCGGCCTCGGCGATCGGCACCTCCTGGTCGTCCGGCCCGGCGATGCTCGCCTCGGCCAGCCACGCGGGCAGCCGGGCCGGATCCACCACCGCGTCCTTCTCATCGCCCAGCAACTGCGCGATCCGGGCGTCGAGGGCCTTTCCGCTGAGCCCCTCGGCCTCGAGGTGCCCGGTGGCCACCTCGACGTAGACGGCGCGGGCGGCGATGCGGGCCTGCTTGTCGGGGTTCATACCGTCGATCCGCGCCGGGGCATTCTGATACGTCCAGGCCACCAGGATCGCGATCAGGAACGCCGGCGTCACGTAGCGCAGCAGCACCGGCATGAAGCGCGGCACGTGGAAGTCGGCGCCGCGGTTCATTTCCTCCACGCCGCGTTCGGCCCCGATCACCCAGCCGAACATCAGTACCATGCCGGTCGCGGCGACGATCATGAGCAGGTTGCACCAGAAATCGGTATGGTCGAGCGCCAGGGCGTCCTTGCTGAAGTACATGGTGAACGCGGCCCCGATTGCCGTGATAACGCCCAGCACCAGCACGCTGGCCCGCCGGCGCAGCCCGAAGCCGTCTTCCAGGAACGCGATGGCCGGCTGGAGCATGCTCAGCGAGCTGGTCACCGCGGCCAGGAACAGCAGTCCGAACCACATGGTGCCGAACAGCCGCCCCAGCGGCATGAAGTGCATGATCGCCGGCACGGTGATGAATCCCAGCCCGAAGGTGCCGCCCTTGGCGTTCTCGGCTCCCAGGAACAGGAACGCCGCCGGCACCACGATCATGCCGCCGAGGATCACCTCGCAGAACTCGTTGGTGCTGCTGGCGCTCAGTGAGGTGAGCACCACGTCGTCGTTCTCGCGCAGGTAGCTGGCGTAGACCAGGATCAGCCCGAAGCCCACGCTCAGCGAGAAGAAGATCTGCCCGGCGGCCGCCAGCCACACCTTGGCGTCGGTGAGGGCCTGCCAGTCGGGGTTCCACATGAATCCCAGGCCGGCCGAGATGTTCGGCAGCGTCAGCACGCGCACCAGGATGATGATCGCGCAGAGGATCAGCAGCGGCATGGCCCACTTGCAGAAACTCTCGATGCCCCGGGTCACGCCGCGGTAGATGATCACGAAGTTGACCAGGAAGCTCAACAGCACCATCCAGATCATGCGCCCGCCCGACAACAGGCTGCCGTGGGCGTCCAGGCCGCAGTTGGCGGCGAAGAACCCCTTGGTGGCGCCGACCACCGCCTCGACCTCGGCGGCGTGACCGGCCACTCCCTGCGTGGCCTCGGTGAACACCTGGTCGAAGTTGCCCGCAGCGAACCGCAACGCATAGTCGAGGCACCAGGCCTCGAGCAGGATGTAGTACATGTAGATCACGACCGGCACGAGCAGCGCCAGGGCCCCGAGCAGCTTGGCCGGGCCGCGCCGCCAGATCGCGAACATGATACCGGGGGCGTTGTTCTGGCCGAAGCGTCCGCCCAGCCGCCCGATGGTCCACTCGCACCAGGCGATCGGGATGCCCACCAGCAGGAAGCTGATGATATAGGGGATCATGAAGGCCCCGCCGCCGTTGTTGACCGCCTGGCCCGGGAAACGCAGGAAGTTGCCCAGCCCCACCGCTGAGCCGGCCACCGCCAGCACCACCCCTATCCTGGATCCCCAGTTCTCCTTGGCGCCCAGTTCGCTTGGCCGATCGCTCATGTGCTCGTGCTCCCGATCGCGGTCTTCCTTCAAGGATCACTGGCAACCAGATGCGAAACAGGCTCGGCTGCCCGGCGGGCGGAACCCCAACGGGTTCAGCGGCCGCGATTCTAGTTAGCCGGCGCGGCGGGAGCAACGGTTGCCCGCCGGCGCGGTGCTCGTTATGTTGCCCGTGCAGTCACCTTCGGGATCACGATTCGGAGTCGCCATGCCAAGTCTCGACCAGCTCGCCGCCGACTTCGTAAACTGGGTATGGGCCACACCGCTGTTCCTGCTGCTGCTGGGCTGCGGCCTGA
>CAZRSM010000014.1:0-6215 GCA_964602755.1 uncultured Planctomycetales bacterium | reverse complement strand
CGAACAGCCGCCCGCTCCGCCGGCGAAGATCGCGCTGTGGGCCTGGCACCTGCGCGACCCGGCCGGTCGGGCGACGACGCGGCTCGATGAGGCGACGCTGGTCTGGCAGCACAACGGCCTGGCGCACCACTGGACCGCCGGCCTGGTCCGTCCCGGTGTCCAAACCGCCGGCCGGCAGACCCGCGCCGTGTTCGAGCGTTATGTGGCCCTGCTGCAACGCAGCGGCCTGTCGTTGGCGGATCACGCGGTGCGCACCTGGGTGTTCGTGCGCGACATCGACAACAACTATGCCGGGATGGTTGCGGCCCGCCGCGAGTTCTTCGCCGAGCACGGCCTGAGGCCGCAGACGCACTTCATTGCCAGCACGGGCATCGAAGGCCGCCAGGTGTGCCCCGACGCACTGGTGACGCTCGATGCGTATGCCGTCGGCGGGCTGCGGCCCGGGCAGATCACCTTCCTGAGCGCTCCCGACCACTTCAGCCCCACACACGTATACGGGGCCACGTTCGAGCGCGGCACGGCGATCGCTTACGGCGATCGCAAGCAGGTCTTCATCTCCGGTACGGCCAGCATCGACCAGCGGGGCGAAGTGCTGCACCCGGGCGATCTGGAGCGCCAACTCGACCGCACGCTCGAGAACATCGAGGCCCTGCTGGCCGAGGCCGGCGGCGGCCTGGCCGACGTGGGCGTGATGATCGCTTACGTCCGCGACCCGGCCGACAACGAGGCGGTCGCGCAGCGTCTGCGGGCCCGTTGCGGCGAAGTTCCGCTGGTGGTGACGACGGCGGCCGTGTGCCGGCCGGCCTGGCTGGTGGAGGTCGAGTGTCTGGCCACCTTGCCGGCTGCACATCCCGATCTGCCGGCGCTGTGAAGCGGCCGGCAATGCCGCTGCGACAAAGGGGCTGGCGCGGGACCGGTTCGGCAGTAGAATCGGGCGACAGTCGGCGGCATTGTCGCCGGCAACGGCGAAAAAGCAGGGACTCTGTGCAACGCACTGACGCGTGGCCCTGGTTGGAGAGGTGGCCGAGCGGTTTAAGGCGCCGGTCTTGAAAACCGGTGATGGGGCAACCCATCCGCGGGTTCGAATCCCGCCCTCTCCGTTGCGTCCAACGGCGCGGCCCGGCCGGGCAGGCCGGAACGCCACCACATCTCTGGGAGCACCGGCGGCCGCGGACCGCGGGCGGCCGTCCCGATGACGGAGGGTGACATGAATGGCACGAACGCCGATGCGCGACGCCGATCGCGGCGCGCGGTCTATCCGGCGGTCGGGCTGCTGATCCTGCTGCTGGCAGCCGACGAACCGCCTTCCGTTCCGTCTCCCGACCTGCAGCGATCTCCCGACGGTGCGGTGGTCGCCGTGGCGCTTTCCGGCGAGGTCACGGTCGAGTCCGACGGGCTGCGCCGTTCGTGCCGCCTGGCGGGCGTCCGTTGGCCCCGGGTCGCAGCGCAGCGGCAGCGGGCGGCGGAGTTTCTCCAGGGCCTGCTGGTGGGCGAGCAGGTATGGCTGCGCCCGATCGACGCGGCCGACGATGCCCAGCCCGTCGCAGACGAGTCGTCCGAGCCCGCGGCGCGCAACGCATCGGGCGCTTCTGCGGGTGGCACGTCGCGCGTATGGCTGTACCGTGTACCCGACGGGTTGCTGGCCAACGCCGAGCTGGTGCGCCAAGGTTATGCCAAGCGCGCCGGCGTAAGCGATCGACGCTATGGCAAGCTGCTGCGCTGGTGCGAGACGCGCGCCCGGCGGGCCGACAAGGGCATCTGGGGCCGGGGGCGGAGTGAAGCCGGCGGAGTCGGCGACTCGTCGCATCCGGGCCGCTCGGCAGCCGGCGGCGAGCAAGCACGTGCACAGGCGCCGGGCGACGGTGACACGCTCGTGTACGTCACCAAGTCCGGCCGCAAGTATCATCGTCGAGGGTGTGTCTACTTGCGCAAGAGCTGCAAGGCCATAACGTTGCGCGACGCGCTGGCGCGGGGATACACGCCGTGCTCGCGTTGCAAGCCGCCGGGCGGCGGTCAGCCCTGAATTCGTGACGACGCCTGCCGACACGTCGGCGTCGGTTTTCGCAGGACGAGGGAAGGGAGCGGACGGCGGTGGCCGGTCGGCGCCGCGGCAGCGGGGGCATGCGCCGCTGGCGGGCAGATTCGTCAAACGGAGGAGCGTCATGGAAGAAAGATGCGGCCAGGGGCATCCAAGGGGCACATGGCAAGCATTGCGAACTATCCTGCCCGGCGCAGGCTGTGGCTGGAGCGCACGGAGCGCCCGGCCAGCCGCGCACGGGTCGACCAGCGGGAGGCCGCGAATGCGGGAAAGAGTGTGGGTGTTGGGAGCGGCCTTGGGACTGACGCTGCTGGCCGCCGGCTGTTATGGACGCAAGCAACAGCAGGACATTCTGCGTGGCATCGATGAGTATCAGCAGCGGGCGGTGGCCGGCGCCGCCGACTATGCCGACACCGGTCTGGCGCAGCCGGCGGCGCAGGGGCCGAGCACACAGCCGGCTGCCAGGCCGTCGGTCGAACCGGCCACGCTGGCCGAGTACATCCGCCTGGCGCTCGAGCGCAACCCGGACGTGGCCGCCGCCGCCGAGCGCGTCCGGGCCCGGGCAGCCCGCATCGAGCAAGTCACCGCGCTGAGCGATCCGGTCCTCAAGATGAAGATCCTGCCCGAGCCGGTGCGTACCGCCGAGGGCGACAACTACCTGGTGGTCGGGCTGTCCCAGAAGCTGCCGGTGCCGGAGAAGCTCAGCCGGGCCGGCCGCGTGGCGTTGCAGGAAGCGCGCATGGCGCTGGCCGAGCTGGAGGCGGTTCGGCTGCGGGTGATCGCCGACGTGAAGCGCGCCTACTACCGTCTCTACGTGGTCGACCGCACCATCGAGAACGAGCAGGCCAGTGCCGATCTGCTGCGCGGCCTGATCGACGCCGTGCGGGCCCAACTGGTCAGCGGGCGGCGCACGCAGGCCGACGTGCTGCGGGCCCAGGTCGAGCTGGCCACCATCGAGAGCCGCCTGATCGTCCTGCGCCGCCAGCGCGACAGCGCCGCCGCGGCGCTCAACCGGCTGATGAGTCGTGATCCGCAGGCACCGGTAGCGGCCACCAGCCGCGTCGAGCCGGCCACCATCGAGTTGCAGCTCGAGCGGCTGCTGGCGGTGGCCGTGCATGAGAACCCGCAGCTCGAGCGGCTCGCTGAGCGTGTCGAGCGGCAGCGTGAGGCCCTGGCCCTGGCGCACCTGGCCTGGTGGCCCGACCTGACGCTGGGGCTGGAGTGGATCCAGGTCGATCCGCGCGGGGCGTTCGAGCCGCCGCCCAACCCGCAGACCGGCATGCGTCCGCCGACGCCGCAGATGAGCGAGTCGGGCAGTGACAACTGGGCCATCACGCTGAGCGTGAACCTGCCGATCTGGACGCAGCGTATCCGGGCGGGCATCCGCGAGGCGCGGCGCCGTCTGGCGGCGGCCCAGCACGAGCTGCGGGCGGCCCGCGACCGCGTGGAGTTCGCGGTCGAGGACGCCTATCTGCGGGTGCGCGAACAGCAGGAGCTGGTGGCCATCTTCGAGAGCACCATCATTCCGCAGGCCCAGCAGACCTACGAAGTGTCGCAGGCCGCGTACACCGCGGGCCGCACCGATTTTCTGACCGTGATCGACAACTGGTACAAATGGCTGGTCTACAACATCCAGTACCACCGGGCGGTGGGCGAACTGCTGCGCAGCCTGGCGGATCTGGAAGAAAGTCTGGGCGTCAGCCTGATGGAGAGCGAACGTGACGACGGGACGCCATAGCGTACGCGCCGGGGTGGTGGCGCGGGTCTTGATAGTGCTGGTGGCGCTGGTCGCCGGCGGGATCGGCGGAGCCTGGCTGACCGCGCAGCGGGGCGGGGCGGCGGGCGCACCAGGCGCAGACGGCGCCACCAAGAAACGCATGTACACCTGCGGCATGCACCCGCAAGTCCTGCAGGACGAGCCGGGCGATTGTCCCATCTGCCACATGAAGCTCACGCCGGTCAAGGACGACCAGCAGCCCGCGCAGCAGGCGTCCAAAGAGCGCAGGATCCTCTACTGGCGTGCTCCGATGGATCCGAGCTACGTTTCGGATCGGCCGGGCAAGAGCCCGATGGGCATGGACCTGGTACCGGTCTACGCGGACGACACCTCCGCCGGCTCCACCATCAGAATCGACCCGGTGACCATCCAGAACATGGGGCTGCGCACCACGGCCATCAGCCGCGGGCCGCTGGTCAAGGCCGTCCGTACCGTCGGCCGCGTGGATTACGACGAGCAGACGGTCACCTTCATCGACACCAAGTTCGACGGCTGGATCGAGAAGCTGCACGTCGACGAGACCGGCGTGCAGGTGGAGCGCGGTCAGCCCCTGTTCGACGTCTACTCGCCCAAGCTCTATGCCGCCCAGGAAGAGTACCTGGCGGCGCTGCGCGGCTTCGAGCGGCTGGCCGACAGCACGCTCGAGGAGGCCCGCGAGCAGGCCCGCCGGCTGCTCGAGGCCGCCGAGGTGCAGTTGCGCTATTTCGACGTTTCGCAGGAGCAGATCGACGAGCTGCGCCGCACGCGCATCGTGCGCAAGACGCTGACCATCCACTCGCCGGCCGGCGGCATCGTGACCGAGAAGATGGCCCTGGAGGGCATGTACGTCAAACCGGGTATGCGCCTGTTCACCATCGCCGACCTGTCGCGCGTGTGGGTGCTGGTGGACATCTACGAGTACCAGTTGCCGTGGGTGCGCGTCGGCCAGCGGGCGGTGATGACCCTGCCGTACGTGCCGGGACGCGAGTTCGTCGGCCGCGTGGTCTACGTGTATCCCTACCTCGACGAGCGGCTGCGCGTGGTCAAGGTGCGGCTGGAGTTCGAGAACCCCACGCTCGAACTGCGGCCGGGCATGTACGCCAACGTGCGGCTCGAGGCCGACCTGGGCCGCGACGCGCTGCTGATCCCGCGCGAGGCGTACATCGACTCGGGCCAGCGACAGTTGGCCTTCCTGGCGCTGGGCGAGGGCAAGTTCGAGCCGCGCGAGATCAAGGTGGGCCTGGAGGTCGAGAGCGGCATGGTCGAGCTGATCTACGGCCTCGACGAGGGCGACCACGTCGTGGCCAGCGGCCAGTTCCTGCTGGACGCCGAGAGCAAACTCAAGGAAGCCGCTGCCAAGATGACCGAGCCGCAGCCGGCGGCCACCACCCGGCCGGCCGGCGAGGGCGACGAGCAGGCGGAGGCCGCGCCGGCCGACGGCATACCCGAGTGGGCCCGGTACGCCTGTCCGATGGAGCAGCATCCCGACGAAGAAGACCCCGCCAGACGCGGCCCGTTCTTCTCCGAGCACGAGGGCCGCTGCGAGCTGTGCGGCATGGAGCTCAAACCCCTCGATGAGCTGGAGTGGGTGGCGGCCCGCCGGGCGGCCGGCGGGGGGCAGGTGGCCTATACCTGCCCCGATCACCAGCACGTGCTCTCCGAGCAGGGCGGGCAGTGTCCGCGCTGCGGCCACGAGCTGGAGCCGTTCAAGCTGATGTACACCTGCCCCGATCCGCAGCACGCCGACGTGATCAGCACCACTGCGGGCGTCTGTCCGCGTGACGGGAAGACGCTGGTGCCGTTCCGCAGCATCTGGTTGTCGCCCGAGATGGCGGGGGCCAACGTGCCGGCCCGACCCGAGCTGGCCGGGCAGGCGCCGTATCGCTGCCCCAAGCATCCGCTGGTCCACAGCGATCAGCCTGGACGGTGCACCATCTGCGCCGCCGAGCTGCTGCCCGCCGAGCAGGCGGGCGCCGCCGAAGTGGAGCCCGCCACGCAGCCGGCCATTCCGGCCGGGGCGAAGTACACCTGCCCGATGAAGGAATGCTGGTACTTCGCCGAGCAGCCCGGGCGCTGTCCGCGTTGCGGCATGAAGATCAAGCCGCTCGAGGAAGTGGACTGGGCGGCCGGGCTGGCGGTCGAGCAGCAGCAGGCCGGGCAGACCTTCGTCTGCCCCATGCACCCGGACGAGCGGCAAGCGGCTCCCGGCACGTGCTCGATCTGCGGGATGCAACTGGTGCCGCTGGCGGACCTGCCCCGGCCGACCAGCGCCCCGGCGGCCGTGGCGGCGCAGGTGAACTTCCTTACCGAGCACTACCTGGCGTTGCAGCAGCGCTTCGCTGCCGACCGCACCAACGAGGTGGCCCTGCACGCGCTGGGGCTGGTGGCGGCGGCCGACGCCCTGCTCGAACAGATCGACGA
>CAZRSM010000013.1:0-4494 GCA_964602755.1 uncultured Planctomycetales bacterium | reverse complement strand
TTGGCGTCCTTGGCGTTCCTTGGCGTCCTTGGCGGTTTTCGTGGCGCCCCTGGCGGTTCTCAGCCCGCGGCGCGGCCGGCGAGCTGATAGACGTAGGCCAGCACTTCGGCCACCGCGCGGTAGTACTGCGGCGGCACCTCGTCGCCCACTTCGCAGGTGGCGTACAGCCCCCGGGCCAGAGGCGGGCGCTGGACGACGGGAACGCCGTGCTCGCGGGCCACCTGCCGGATGCGCAGCGCCAGCAGGTCCTTGCCCTTGGCCAGCACGCGCGGGGCGCGCATGGTCTTCTCGTCGTAGCGCAGCGCGACGGCGTACTCGGTGGGGTTGGTGACCACGACGTCGGCCTTGGGCACGTCGACGGCGATGCGCTGCATGGCCAGTTTCTGCTGGGCGGCCCGCCGGCGGTTCTTGATCAGCGGGTCGCCTTCCATGCGTTTGAGCTCGTCGCGGATCTCCTGTTTGCTCATCTTGAGCTGCTGTTCGACGCGGTAGCGCTGGTAGAAGTAGTCCAGCAGCCCCAGCACCAGCAGCACCAGCGCCATGCGCACCATCAGCGCGAAAAGCAGCTCGGCGC
Source organism: uncultured Planctomycetales bacterium (assembly GCA_964602755.1). Taxonomy (GTDB): domain Bacteria; phylum Planctomycetota; class Phycisphaerae; order UBA1845; family Fen-1342; genus JALSRY01. The sequence goes on along the minus strand of CAZRSM010000013.1, from coordinate 3,920 downwards.
TCATGCTCAGCACCCCGGCCGCCGGCACGGTGCCCGCCCCCAGCACCGGCACCAGCCGATCGGCGATGGTGACGCAGGCCACCAGCCCCACGCAGGCCATCTTGAGCAGCCCCATCAGGGTACGGGTGACCGAATCGAGCGAAAACAGCCGCTTGAGGCCCTTGGCGGGGCTGATGTTCTCCAGCCGGGGCTTGAGCTTCTTGGGCACCACCAGCAAGCCGGTCTGCAACCAGCCGGCCGCCCCGGTGCAGATCACCAGCAACACCAGAAACGGCAGCAGCATGGCCGCCAGCGAGCGCAGCGTACGGGCCACCCAGGCCGGCACCTGGCCCACCTGGGCCTCGGGCGTGCCGAGCATGTCGCGCATCAGCCGCTGCATGTGCTCGTAGATCGACGACCCGAACACCGCCAGCAGCACCAACCCCATCAACAGCGCCACGGCCGCGGTGAGGTCGGTGCTGCGCGGCACCTGCCCCTCTTCGCGGGCCTCCTCGCGGCGACGCGCGGTTGGTTGTTCGGTTTTTTCGCCGGCGTTGTCTTCGGGCATCGGTCAGGTTCTCGCTCAGCGGGCCAGGCCGTGTATCCACTCCATCGTCAACTCCAGCCCCTCGGTGAAGGCTTCCAGCGCCGCCGGCAGGGAGATCGCCATCAGCACCAGCGCCGCCAGCCCTTTGACCGAGAAGCCCACCGTCAGGATGTTGAACTGCGGCACCGTACGCGAGACGAACCCCAGGGCCGCCTTGACCAGCAGCAGCGTGATCATGGTCGGCGCCGCCACGCGCACCGCGATTTCGCCGGCCATCGTCAGGGCGTCGACCAGCACGGTCAGATCGCCGCCGGCCAGACCTCGCGGGCTCAGCAGCGGGATGGTCTCGAAGGTGTCCAGCGCCGCCGACACGACCGCGCGGTGTCCGCCGACGATCAGGAACACCACCGCGCCCAGTTGCAGGTAGAAGTTGCTCAGGATGTTCTGCTGGTCGCCGCTGCTGGGATCGGCCACCTGCCCGAACGCCAGGCCGGCATCCTGGGCCACCATCTGGCCGCCCAGTTGCAACCCCAGAAAGCACATGCGCACCACCAGCCCCATCAGCACGCCCAGCAGCAGCTCGCCGCCGATCGCCAGCAGCAGCCGCTCAGGGCCGACACCCGCGATCGTCGGCGGCAGCTCGACCAGCGGTGTGACCAGCGCCGCCAGACCTATCACCAGCAGGGCCCGCACGCGCGGCGGAATCGCATAGCCGCCCACCACCGGCTGGAACATGATCAGCCCGCCCAGTCGGCTGGCGACCAGCAGGAACACGGGCAAACGCAGATATGTGCTCACGAGTTCCAGCGGCATGGTCACTCCGGCCCGCGGCGGCTAGCCCGCGAAGTCGCCGGCGAACATGTGCCGGGCGTATTCGAGCAGGCGGTTGGCGATGAACGGCACGAAGAAGATGGCCGCCCCGAACATCGCCACGATCTTGGGCACGATCGAGAAGGTCTGGTCCTGCAACTGCGTCAGCGTCTGGAGCAGCGATATGATCAGCCCTACCACGATGCCGACGCCCAGTATCGGACCGGCGATCACCAGCGTGATCAGCAACGCCTCGCGTCCCAGGTCCAGCGCGGTGGTCAGCTCCAACATGACGCCTCACTCCTTTATTGCACGCTGGCCATCAACGAGCCGCCGACCAGGTGCCAGCCGTCGGCCAGCACGAACAGCAACAGCTTGAACGGCAGCGAAATCAGCACCGGCGGCAACATCATCATGCCCATCGATACCAGCATGGTGGCGATCACCATGTCGATCACCAGAAACGGCAGGTAGATGCGGAACCCCAGCACGAAAGCGGTCTTCAGCTCCGAGAGCAGAAACGCCGGAACCAGCGCCGTCATCGGCACCTGCTCGCGGGTGAGCACCTCGTCCGGGCCGACCGCCCGGCGGGCGGCGTACTCGTACATCATGTACACGTCCTGCTCGTTGCCGGCATTCTCGATCTGGCGAAACATGTACGCCCGGGCGTGCCGAGCCGCCCGGCTGACGGCTTCGAGCTGGGTGATGCGTCCGTCGAGATACGCGTCGATCGCATCGGCCTTGATGGCCTGCCCGGTGGGCGCCATCACCAGGATGGTCATGAACAGCGCCAGGCCGATCAGCACCTGCGAGGGCGGCAACTGCTGCGTGCCCAGCGCCTGGCGCAACAGCACCAGCACGATCAGCATGCGCACGAAGCACGTCATCATCAGCAGCAGGCTGGGCGCCACCGCCAGCAGCGTCAGCAGGATCAGGATCTGCAGCGTGGAAGTGAGGGCCTTGCGATCGCGGGCCTCGGGCAGCAGGCCGCGCACGTCGGGGATGTAGACCGGGCCTTCGCTCAACTGCTCGGCCGCGACCGTCGGCGGCGCGGTCGCAGCTTCAGCGCCGACAGCCGCGCTCTGCCCGCGGGCCGCCGACACGCTGCCCGCCACCACCAGCAGCACGGTCGCCAGGCCCAATCTGCCCAACCGCCGACGCATCGGTCCTCCTTGACACTTCACCGGCCATCCTGGCCTTTGTCGAACAATCGCCGGTGTGCAGCCCTCATCTGGCCTTGCCACCCGCCAGCGCACCAGCGGGCCAGTCGCCTCGGCCGGCCGCCCAGGCGGCCGCTGGCCTCAGCGCGCGGCCCCGGCCCGCCGCAGACGCTCGATGGCTTCGAGCACGTTTTGCCGGACGCGGTCGAGTTGCGGCTCGTCGGCCGGCGGCGCCGTCGTCGTCTTGCGGTACTGCCGCGCCTGGCCCTTGAGCACCTGGCGGAACTCGGCGGTGCTGCTGTCGCTGCGCCGGGTCAGCGCCTGGCCGGCCAGGCGGGCGGTCAGGTCGGCGTCGTCGATCACGTCCAGCGTGCGCAGCCCGTCGCCGCTCTGGCCCACCAGCACCATGCGCGGCCCGATGCGCAGCAGACACACCGACTGCCGCGGTCCCAGCGTCACCCGCGAGAGCACCTCGATAAGCCCCGGCTGGCGCTGCCGGCCCCACAGTTGCAGCCCGCCGCTGGTGGCCGTCCGGTAGCCCCAGGCCAGAAACACGATCAGCCCCACCACGCCGGCCAGCGCCGCGGCCGTGCGCCACCACGAACCCGAACTCGACGCCTGCCGCGGCCGCAGCGCCTGCTGCTCGCCGCCGACCGGCCGCCTGACCAGCAGCGACGCATCGCTCTGGCCGGCGGCGCCGCTTTCCAGACGCGGCGCGACGGCGTTCCAGGGGTCGTCGCCGGCCGGCGTCTGTCCCGCCGCCGATCCGACCAGCCACAGCGTCAGCACCACACCAACCGCAGCCAGGCGTCTCATGGATTACCGCTCCTCCTCCAGTTCGGGAACCGGACTGACGATGTCGTTGATTCGCACGCAGAAGCTGTCGTTGAGCACGAGCACTTCGCCGCGCGCCACCAGCCGCTCGTTGACGTAGATGTCGACCGGATCGCCGGCCGCCTTGTCCAGCTCGACCACCGAGCCCGGCCCCAGCCCCAGCACGTCCTCGATGTACATCTCCGTGCGGCCCAGCTCGATCTTCACGTCCAGCTCGACGTCGTCGAGCATGTCGATCTGTGAAGACTCGCCGCTCCCGCTCTCGGCCGACAGGTCGGGCGGCTCGAAGGGCTGCGCGCCCGGCGGCAACTGCCCGCCGCCACCCTGGCCGCCGTCGGCCCCTTCGAGCATGGCCTGCATGGCCGCTTCGACGTCTTCGGCCGAAGCCGGCGCCTCGCCGGCCGACTCGTCGGCTCCGTCGAGCATGGCCTGCATCGCGGCCTCGACGTCGCTGGCAGGGGTATCGGCCTGGGCCGCGGGCTGCCCGGCGGCCGTTTCTTCCGTCGCGTCGCCGGCCGCCTCGTCAGGCGTTCCGGCCTGCCCGGCTTCAGGCTGCGCGGCATCGACCGCGGCACTCTCCTCGGCCGGCG
>CAZRSM010000012.1:0-4512 GCA_964602755.1 uncultured Planctomycetales bacterium | reverse complement strand
GGCGACGGAGGAGGCCACGCGCCGCACGGCGGCTCCGGCGACGAGCTGTTCGCCGCCCACGACGGCAGGGAGCCTCTCCACGCCAAGGCCGGCGCAGATGACCAACGCGGCGGCGGTGATGACCGCGCGCCCGGCGACCAGCACGACGATGACGGGCCACGCCACGATGACCGCGGGCGGCACGGTGACACCCGCGACAAACACGATGACGGGCACGACCTCCGCGGCGGGGACCGCGACCACCACGATGACGACTACCACCGCGACAGGCCCGTCACCGGCCGCCACGGGAAAGACAAGGACGATGGGGCTGGCCACGATCACGACGGAAATCACGCCTGGTCCGGTGGCCAGCACAGCTTCGCCGGCGGATCCGGCGACGACCGCCTTAGCGGCGGTGCTGGCAAGGACGTTCTGCGTGGGGAGTCGGGGGACGACGTGCTCGACGGCGGTGCGGGCCGGGACTCGCTGGCGGGCGGTGCCGGGCACGACAAGCTGCGTGGGGGGGCGGGTGACGATGAGCTGTTCGGTGGCGAGGGCAACGACCGTCTGGGCGGTGACGACGGGAGCGACGTTTTGCGTGGGGGGGCCGGCGACGACCGTCTGAGCGGCGGCAGGGGCGACGATCGGTTGTTCGGCGGCGAGGGTGCGGACCGTCTGAGCGGCGGTGCGGGCGACGACGTTCTGCGAGGCGGCGCGGGGGACGACGTGCTCGACGGCGGTGCTGGGCGGGACACGGCCGATTATTCGCATGCAGACGATGACATCGTGGCCGACCTGACGACCGGCCACGTCACCGGCCAAGGTCACGACAGGCTTTCGGACGTGGAGCGCATCGTCGGTGGCCAGGGAGACGACACGTTCGTCTTCAGCCGGCCGAAAGACGGGGCTGCGTACACCGTCGACGGTGGGGCCGGAAGCAACAGCATCGATCTGGGCAAGTTCGAGCTGTCCGACGTCACGTTCGAGGACGGTCGGTTGGTGGTGCATCTCGACGACGGCGGGACGTTTCGCATCGACTACGACAACATCCAGTCGATTCACTTCGCCGACGGTGATGCGCACGTGATCGACGCCGACGCGACCCTGGAAGGCCTGAGCGGTTCGGCGGTGATCGTGGAAGGTGACGAGGTCTTGCGCATCGCGGTCGAAGGGCCGGGCACGGTCGACGTCAGCTATGATGCCGAGACCGACACGCTGAACATTACCGACATCGACGGGGCTGGCCCGCAGACCGTCGTCCAGGTCGAATCGCTGGCCGGCGAGACCCACATCGGCCAGGTGAGCCTGGATGAGACCATCGCCAAGCTCGACCTCGATGCCGACGTGCAGACGTTGAACCTCACCGGCGACGCCAGCGTGGGCGAGGTGGTGGTGCGCGACGGCGCCGGCCACATCGAGACGCTCAACGTCGCCAGCGACCTCGACGGCGACACTGTCATCAGGGCCGACGTGGGAACGCTCAGCATCGAGGGTGATGTCGGGCACGATCTGCATATCAACGGCGACGTGAACACGGTCGAGATCGGCGGCGACGTGGGCCCCGAGGCCCGGATCGTGATCGAAGCCAACGGCGGCAGTGTCACCATCGCCGGCGAGCTCCAGGGTGAGCTGCTGGTCAAGGGCGACCTGGACAGCCTGACCGCAACGGGCGGCATTTCGGGCAACCTGCGCATCGAGGGCGCCAGCGGTGCGCTGCATCTGACCGACGGCCAGACCACGCACGATCTGGAGTTCGACGATGCCACGCCGGTGACCTACAACGGGGCGACCGACGAGCTGTGGTATGAAGGCCTGAACCGCGATCCGACGGTCGACGCCGGCGACGACGTGGTCATCAACGAAGGTCAGACGGTCGCGCTCCAGGCCCAGGCCAGCGATCCCGACAACGATACGCTGACCTATACGTGGCGCCAGATCGACGGGCCGGAGGTGGAGCTGAACGATCCGCACAGTGCGCAGCCGTCGTTTTCGGCCCCTGATGTGAACGATACGACCACGCTGAAGTTCGAAGTGGAGGTCTCCGACGGCCAGGCGACCCACACCGATGTGGTCGAAGTCGAAGTGCACGACCCGACCGCCGACTGGGTGCATTCGCTCTCTCCGAGCGAGTTCCGGCAGCTCAGCGCCGACCAGGTTGCCTATTTGACGCCGGAACAGATCAGCCAGATCTCCAATCCGTATCACTTCAGCAACATGTCGGCCGAGGCGCGACACGCGCTGGATGCCGAGCAGGTGCAGGCGCTGGATACCAGCAAGATCAACATTGCCTACCGCAGCGGCCAGCAGCGCGAGTGGCTGACGCCCGAGCAGGTGCAGGACCTGGATCCGTCACGGTTGCAGTATCTGCCGGCCAGCCAGATCGAGCACGTTACGCCGGAGCAGTTCGGGCAGATCAGCAATCCGTATCACTTCAGCAACATGTCGGCGGAGGCGCGGCACGCGCTGGATGCCGAGCAGGTGCAGGCGCTGGACACCAGCAAGATCAACATTGCCTACCTCAGCGGCCAGCAGCGCGAGTGGCTGACGCCCGAGCAGGTGCAGGACCTGGATCCGTCGCGGTTGCAGTACCTGCCGGCCAGCCAGATCGAGCACGTCACGCCGGAGCAGATCAGCCAGATTTCCAATCCGTATCACTTCAGCAACATGTCGGCCGAGGCGCGACACGCGCTGGATGCCGAGCAGGTGCAGGCGCTGGACACCGGCAGGATCAACATCGGGTATCTCAGCGGCGAGCAGCGCGAATGGCTCACCACGGAGCAAGTACAATCGCTCAAGCCCGAACAGTTCCGCTACCTGCCTGCCAGCAAGGTGCCTGAACTGACTACTGACCAGATCGCTTCGATCACCAACCCGTACCACTTTTACAACATGTCGGCCGAGGCCCGCGGTGCGTTGACGCACGAGCAGATACGCGCTATCCCCGCAGCGGTGGCCCGTGTGACGCACGTCGGCACCGACGGCGACGATACCATCGCGGGCGGCAACGATATCGACAACATCGTGGGCGGCGCCGGCGACGATCAGCTCAGCGGCGGCGGTGGCAAGGATGTGCTCGATGGTGGGGCCGGCAGCGACACGCTCGACGGCGGGGCCGGTGACGACTGGCTCATCGGCGCAGGCGGCGGCGACCGGATGTCGGGCGGCGCGGGCGACGACCGCTTCAGCTTCGAGAACGTCAAGCCCGGCGAGACCTACACCGTCGACGGCGGCGAAGATACCGACACGCTCGATCTGAGCGCGTTCCGCAGCTCCGACGCCACCATGGGCAGCGGCAAGATAGTCGTCGATCTTGGCAACGGCGAGTCGTTCACCATCGAGCACCAGAACATCGAGACGGTGCGCTTCGCCGACGGCGACGTGGCCGCCGTCTACAACTCGCCGCCCGAGGCGGACGCCGGCCCCGATATCCACGTGACCGAGGACGAGCCGGCAGTCAAGCTGAGTGCGCAGCCCAGCCACGATCCCGACAACGACAACCTGACCTACAGTTGGCGGCAGATCGACGGACCGCAGGTGCAGCTCGAGGACGCGGACAGCGCCAACCCGTCGTTCCAGACGCCCGACGTCCTGGAGCAAACCACGTTGACGTTCGAAGTGACTGTCAGCGATGGTGAATACACGGACACCGATACCGTTTCGGTGACGATCGATCCCGTGGACCACGCTCCGGTGGCCGATGCTGGGCCGGACCAGCACCTCACCGAGGACGATGTGGTCACGCTGGACGCCTCGGGCAGCTACGACCCGGACGTCGAAGACAGCCTGAGCTTCCAGTGGCGGCAGGTCGATGGCCCCAAGGTGGACCTGAGCGATCCGACTGCTCCGAAGCCGACCTTCACGCCGCCTGATGTCCAGGAGCCGACGAAGCTGACGTTCGAGGTGCAGGTCTCGGACGGCGAGCACGTCCAGACCGACACGGTGGAGATCACGGTCGACCCGGTTGATCACGCACCGGTGGCCGATGCGGGCGCCGATCAGGTCGTCAAGGAAAACGCGGAGGTTACGCTGGACGCCTCGGCCAGCTACGACCCGGACGTCGAGGACAGCCTGAGCTTCCAGTGGCGGCAGATCGACGGTCCGCGTGTCGAGCTGGATGATCCCACCGCTGCCAGACCCACCTTCACGGCTCCCGACGTCGATGACACTACGACGTTGAAGTTCGAGGTGCAGGTCAGCGACGGCGACACGGTCCGGACCGACGTCGTGGAGATAGAGGTGCACGATCCCGAGGTGGACTGGATCCACTCGCTGAACTACAACGAGTTTGGCAAGCTCAGTCCGGAGCAGGTCGAGCACCTGACGCCGGAGCAGATCAGCAGCATTCCGAGCAACTGGTGGTTCACGCGGATGTCGCCGGAGGCTCGGGCGGCGCTGGACGCCGAGCAGGTGCAGGCGCTGGATACGAGCCATGTCAGCATCGGGTACCTGACGCCCGAGCAGCGTGAGTGGCTGACGACGGACCAGATCCAGGATCTGCGCTATTCGGACTTCCAGCACCTTTCGCCGGAC
>CAZRSM010000011.1:0-3836 GCA_964602755.1 uncultured Planctomycetales bacterium | reverse complement strand
TGAGCACCAAACGCATCAGCCGCCCCGACCAGGTGGTCAAAGTCGGCGATGTGATCCAGGTGCGCATCAAGTCGATCGATACCGAGCAGCGCCGCATCTCGCTGTCGCTGCTCAATCTCGGCGGCGAGGCGCGGCCGGGCTCAGACCAGCCCGCCGAGCAGACGGCCCGCAGGCCCAAACGCAAGCGCCAGCTCAAGGGCGGTCTGGATTTCTAGCCTGCCGACCCGAATACCTGCGGGTGGCGCAGCGGGCGTGGCCCGCCGGCTGACCCGGAGGGGGGGAGAGACAGGCAACGCGGCCGACGTTGGTCGCCGGGCAGCGCGGGTGGTCCGATAGTCGCGCTGGCCCATTGGGGGGAAGGCAAGCAAAGTCCCCGCGGTTATCAGCCGATTGATGCGCGGGCGAGTGGCGCCTATCTTAACTGGCTCTGTACCCGTCTGGATGGGAGCTGCCGGATGTCGGTCTTGAGCGAGGATTTGCTCCGCATGCTGGCTTGTCCGGTGCCGGAGTGTCGCGCGCCGCTCGAGCAGCGCGACGGTCGGCTGGTCTGCCAGGGCTGCGGGCGGCGCTATCGTATTGAGCAGCGCTGGCCGGTGCTGATACCGGAGGAAGCCGAGCCCCCCGAGTCGACGGGATCCTGACGCGATCGGACGAAACCCGCACCATGAAGACATTTGCGATCATCAGCGATATTCACAGCAACTTGGCCGCCCTCCAGGCGGTGCTCGGCGACATCGCCAAGCGCGGCATCGACGAGATCGTCTGCCTGGGCGACATCATCGGCTACGGGCCCAACCCGCGCGAGTGCATCGACCTGGTACGCGAGAAGTGCCGCTTGTGCATCATGGGCAACCACGACCACGCCGTGCTGTACGAGCCGACCAACTTCAACTCGGCCGCCGAGCGGGCCGCCTACTGGACCCGCCGGGTGCTCGAGTCCGAGCCGGATCGCAGGCTGCGCAACCAGCGCTGGGAGTTCCTGGGCAGCCTGGGCGTGCGGGCCAAGCTGGAAGACATCCTCTTCGTTCACGCCTCGCCGCGCCGCCCGATCAACGAGTACATCTTCCCCGAAGACGTCTTCACCAATCCCCAGAAGGTGATCGCCAATTTCGACCGCCTCGACGCCCACCTGTGCTTCGTGGGTCACACCCACCAGCCGGGCGTCTTCCTCGACGATCCGTACTTCGACCCGCCCAACGAACTGCCCGACTCGCCCTACTTCGTGGTCGAAGACGAGCGGGCCATCATCAACGTCGGCAGCGTCGGGCAGCCGCGCGACCGCGACGCCCGCGCCAGCTATGTCATCGTCCACCCCTGCAACAACGGCGATCCCGACGAGCAGGTGGCCGCGCCCGGCCGGGGGAGCCTGGTGGCCCAGGCGCTGCGCTGCTCGGTCGAACAGATCGAGTTCGTGCGGCTCGAATACGACATCGACGACACCGCGCGGCGCATCTTCGAAGAACCCGAGCTGGACGACCTGCTGGGCCATCGGCTCTACGAGGGCCGCTAGCAGCCCACTATTCTCGCCGCCGGGGGGCAAATAATCGGCTCACCAGCCCGAATCCCCCATTGCCGGCCAGGCTGCCGACGGTCGGCCCGCCGCGTCGCCGCCGCGCGCCGCCGCGGTCCCCAGCGGTAGTGCCCACTTGGGAGAAAGGTCATGAACGGTACACCTGCGGTATTGGTAAAGAAAGGTGGCTTTTTCAGCGCTCTGTTCTGGTTCCTGGCCATCGTCGTGCTGGTAATCGGGGCCCTGGGACTGTTCGGCCTCTACGTCGTGCACTCGACGGCCGGCGGCGTCCTGCAGACCATCGGCGCCGTGGCGGCCAACGCCCAGCACCTGCCCGAGGTCCTGCCTCCGCTGGTGGCCGAAGCGCTCAACGATCGGCGCGACCCGGCCTACCGCGATCAGCTCGACGTATCGGTCGAGCTGGTGCCGGCGCCTGAGCACGGCAAGCAGGCGGTCGTGGTCCAGGTCGTCAACCGCGGACCCAGGACCGTCTCGACTCTGGCGCTGCTGGTCACCGTGGAAACGGCCAACGGCATCCCCTTTGCCGAAGAAGAGGTCTATGCCGCTACGCCGTTCGCCATCCCCGACGAGGGCTGGCGCGGGCCGCTGATGCCCGGCTCGCAGCGGCGCTTCCTGGTCGACGGCGTGGACGACGACGGCGAGTTCACAGCCCGCGTCGAAATCACCGAGCTGCGCGTATGGAGCGAGGACCAGGCGCCCCCGGCTCCGCACCCCGCGGCCGACGATCACGGCGACAGGCCCCACTCGGATGCTGACCACCAATCCTGACGCCTGACGGCACGCGCCCGATTGGGCTGCTTCGGCCGCCCACCACCCGCCGGGGGCCGCCGGGAGGCGCAGGAGCTGCCCGCCGGCCAACAGTACGGCGCCCCGCCGGCCGATAGAGGCTGCGGGGTTCGCCCCTGCGCGGCTCTGCGCATGGCTGGTTTCGCGTAGCGGAGGTCGCCGTCGACGAGATGTTCATCGCGATCGTCAACAGCAAGGGCGGCGTGGGCAAGTCCACCATCGCGGTACACGCGGCGGTCTGGCTGGCCGACCGCGGCCACCGCGTGGTGCTGCTCGATGCCGATGCCCAGGCCAGCAGCAGCGAGTGGATCACGCGCGGCGGACTGGGGGTACGCGTGGTTCAGCGGAGCACGCCCGGCGAGATACTCGAATACGCCCCCCGGCTGCAGGCCGTGGCCGACGTGGTGATCGCCGACGGACCGGCGGCGCTGGGAGCCGCGACTGTCGCCCTGATCGGTCTGGCCGACCGCGTGCTGATGCCCGTCGGTCCCTCGATGATGGACGTCAACGCCTCTTACCGCACGGCGCGCATGATCTACAAGGCCCGCTTCCAGCCCGGCCGCGCCGGCTTGCCCGAGGCTCTCACCATCATGAACCGCGTGCAATCGCGCACGCGACTGGCCCGAACCGCCGCCGCAGCCATTCTCAACTACGGTTTCCCCGCCGCGCCGGTGGCGCTCCAGTTGCGCCAGGCCTACGCCGAAGCGTGCGGGCTGGGCAGCGTGGTGTGGCGCATGGGCAGCCGGGCGCGCCTGGCTGCGGCCGAGATCGACGAGCTGTTCCGCCATGTGCTGGACCTCGAGCGTGCCACCGGCGTCGTACCCCTGTCCGACGGCCGCGTGGACCGCGCTGTGCAGGCGCGCGTCCTCAAAGAGCGCGTATTGCCGGCCAGCGAGCTGATCGCCAGCTTCGACCGCTATCCCTCGGAAGTGCTGCCCACGGCGCCCCCGACAGTAATCAGGCGCTGAGCGCGGCCCGCCGGAGGTCGCATCCGGTCGCCCGCCGGCGGCGCCCTCGTGACATTCCCGCTCTAGTGCATCGAGACGTGACACAGGCGTTTGGCCAGTTCGGCCCCGCTGGCGGCGTCGCGTCCGTAGCCGTCGGCCCCGATCTGGCGCGCGTAATCCTCGGTAACCGGCGCGCCGCCGACCATGATCACCGGCGACGGATGAAGGTCCTCGCGCAGTTTCCTGACCACTTCGGCCATGGCGGGCATGGTGGTGGTCAGCAGAGCGCTCAGACCGACGAGCTGGACTTCGCGTTGCCGGCACGCTTCGACGAAGCGCTCGGGAGAAACGTCGACCCCGAGGTCGATTACTTCGAACCCGGCCCCTTCGAGCATCGTGGCCACCAGGTTCTTGCCGATGTCGTGCAGGTCGCCTTTTACGGTGCCGATGACGGCGGTAGCAGCCGGTCGGACGCCCTGGGCGATCAGGTGCGGCTTGAGGATCTCGGTGGCCTTTTTCATGGCCTCGGCCGCCACCAGCACTTCCGGCACGAAGTACTCGCCGTCACGAAA
>CAZRSM010000010.1:0-3400 GCA_964602755.1 uncultured Planctomycetales bacterium | reverse complement strand
GATGTCCGGCGTGGTGAAGCTGTAGCAGGCCCCGCCGGCGTCGTCGTAGGTGGTGTTGCCGGCCTGGTCCTCGGCCGTGACCGCGAAGTAGTAGGTGGTGGCGTCGGTCAGACCGGTGAGCATGACCTCGGCGGGATTCTGATAGGTGGAAACAGTGGCGGTCTGGTCGAGCGCATCGCAGCTCGTGCCGTAGTGCACGATGCCGCGAACCGGCTCGGTGGAGTCGAAAGTGACAGTCGCGCTGCGGGGGCCGATATTGGTGGCCAGCACGTTGGAGATGCCAGGCGGCACGCAATCGACCACGCCGGAGTCGGTGAGGGTGACGTTCTGTCCGCCCATGCCGTCGTCGGCGTCGACATAGGTGGCGGTCACGGTGTCGCCGTCGGCGACCAGCAGGACTCCGGGAGCGTCGCTGGTGCTCAGCGACAGGTAGCCGAGGAAGACGGCCGAAGATGGGTCGGTCTCGGTAAGCACGATGTCTTCGCCGGCCGGCTCGCTGTCGGAGACGGCGCTGATGGTGATCGACTCGGTGACTGCGTCGTCGGTATTCAGATCACAATCGACCACGCGCAGCTCGATGAGATCCTCGCAGCGGAAAAAGGCGCGGTTGATGGTGATGATCCCGGCCGATGAACAGGGTGTGACGCCGGAGACCACCAGGGCGAAGTCGGCGTCGATCTCGGGCGTCTCGACGTGGCCGTCTTCGTTGATCTCGTCGGCGATGACCTCGACGATCCAGACGCCGGTTTCGGGATTGGCGACGAAGACGTTTTCGACGGTATCGACGCTGTTGGGTGTGCCGCCGGGCAGCGACCAGTTACCCTCGAGCAGACCGTAGTTGCCCCAGTAGACCACGCCGGAGGGCGAAGTGACCTTGAGGGTCAGGTCGTTGATGCGGGCCTGCGAAGAGCTGGGCAGGCCGGGCGGGTCGGCGTAGACCAGGGTGGCCTTGAATGCCGGCTGGCCGGCGAGGACCGTGAGCGGGAAGGCGAGGGTTTCGAGGTTGGCCAGCGTGTAGTCCTCGTTGACGATGAACATCTGGTCGCGCAGGTCATACATGTTCTGCACGCTGGGGCGGCCCCAGCCCTGGTGGGTGCGGGTGAGGTCGTGGTTGGTGCCGCTGAAGGGGTACTGGTTGGCGGTGTTGATGAGCATGGCCTTGGCGGTGGTCATGTGAGCACGGTTGTCGAAGACCGTGCCGTTGGGATCGACCGGGTTGCCGAAGACGCCCTCCGACCACATCTGGAAAAACAGGCCGACGTGCCCGGCGATGATGGGCGTGGCGCCGCTGGTGCCGCCGAAGTCGCTGGTATAGGCGGTGTTGCTGCCGGAGGTGACGGTGAAGATGGCGTCGTAGAACGCGCACAGGTCGGGTTTGATGCGCCCGTCGGCTGCCGGGCCGGTGCTGGTGCCGCCGCACCAGCAGTCGTCGCTGGTGTCCAGGGTGTCGTAGTGGTAGACGCCGCCGCCGGAGATGATGTTCTTGGCCCAGGCCTGGGGGCGCGAGTCCTGGTTGCCGGCGTTGGACTGCGACTGGCAGTGGACGATGTCGAAGTCGAACAGGCCGGCGTCCATGTCGGCCGAGATGGTGGTATACAGGGTGGTGCGGGCGCTGCCCACGCTGGAGGTCTGGAACACGGCGAAATAGGGCGCCGCGACGAGTTCGCCGGTGTGGATGTAGCGGGGGGTCGGGTCGCCGGGGCCTTCCATGATGCCGCTGTAGTTGGCGACGATGCCCTGGCCGTCGGGCAGCATGCCGCGGGCGATGGGGTTGCCGGTGCCGTCGCCGAAGACGATGCCCGAGGTGGAAGAACCGTGCGAGTCGCTGCCGGCGGTGCCGTGGATGATCAGCGGGCGCGACTGGAAATCGACGTGGGTCAGGTTGAAGCCGGTGTCGAAGACCTCGCCGCGTACGCCCTGTCCGGTGAAGCCAGCGGTGCTTTCGAGATAGTTGGCGCCGCCCAGCTCGCGGGCGTTGTCCATGTCGGGCTCATAAGGACTCCAGCGATCGACATAGAGCACCTGGTCGAAGTGCAGGAGCTCGACGAGCTGATCAGGCGTGAGGGTGGCTTCGATGAGGTACTTGCCGGCGTTGCGGCTGTTGACTACACCGCCGAGCGAGGCGATGGCCTCGGCGACGTCGAGCTTCTGTGAGAGCTCAGGGCGGAAGAGCATGATGTTGTAGCGCTGCCGGGGAAAGAGCTGCTGGGCCTGGTCGAGGTTGGCGACCAGCAGCGGCTCGAGCCGCCAGGCGGGCTGGTACTTGCCGATCCAGCGCACGTAGGGCAGCTCGGCGACCGCCTGGCGGGCGGTGTCGTCCATGGTGACCAGGTAGCAGTGGTTGGCCAGGAAGCGCTCGACCGTGGCGCCGCGCTCGGCAAGCTGCCGGCGGAAGATCGCCAGCGGCTGCGTGATGAACTGCACCACGTAGACGTGGCAATCGGCGCCGGCCTGCAGACCGGCGGCGACGGGCAGCGGGTCGGCCAGGGGGTCGAAGTCGCCGGCCTTGAGCTTGATGGCGTACGAGGTCGGCCGGACGCGGTCGACCCGGCGGCCGTCGCGGCTGATGGCGTAGTACGGCACGGCGGGCTGCTCGCCGGCTGCTTCGCGCCAGGTGATCAGCAGGATGGGCGTATCCGGGACCTGCACGGTGCGCAGGTCGCTGACGGTGGCGCTGGTGCGATGGAAGATCTCGCCGCCGGGCAGGGCCAGCTCGGTATGGTCCTGCTGGATGGTCAGCGTGGCGGCCGGCGGGGCGTGATCGGCGGCCAGGACGGCCGGCGAGGTGAGGCCAAGCGCAACGGCGCAGGCGATCGCGGCGCAAGCAATGAACGGACGTGTCATCAGCTATTCTCCCGACTCGATAACGGCTCTTGGACACTGGGCGGGCCACCCGCCGAGACGGCGCGCGGCCATGGATTCGATGTTCCGACCGGCCATCCGCAGACGAGGGGACATACGGCTCGGACGGGAAACCCTACGATTCAAAGGTAGCAGGGGCGGGCAGGGGGATCAATGAAAACTTTCCGGCCGGGCGCAGGGACGGTTCAAGAAGGCGTCTGCCGGCAGAGAACCTCATGCCGGCCTGGCGGGCGGTGGCGCAAGAGAAGACGCCGAGCCGCGCGGTGGTCGGCTCGGCGTCGGATCAGGCTACGGTTGCCAGGACACTACGGGCAGGTTTCGCCGTAGTGGCTCAGCAGGATCGACAGGTCGCCGAGGTCGACGTCGCCGTCGCCGTCGATATCGCCGTCGCCATAGGTGGCCCCGCCGGTCATGCCGTAGTGCGCCAGCATGATCGAGAGGTCGGCCAGGTCGACGTCGCAGTCGCCGTCGAGGTCACCGGGTATCTGGGCCCAGGGCAGGACGCCCCAGATTTCGACGTCGTCGATGTTCCAGCCCG
>CAZRSM010000009.1:0-1967 GCA_964602755.1 uncultured Planctomycetales bacterium | reverse complement strand
GCCGGCGCGCTGCAAGTGTAGGCACGCCGGGCGGGCGACTTCAGGCGCAGTCGGCGCCGCGCAGCTTTTGCGAAGCGTGTGGCGCTTTTTCGGGCCGTCCGGCGAAGGTCCGCATATGCGATGATCCGAGAAAAAACGCGCCCTTCGGGCGAGAGGCCCGGCTTGCCGGCCGTATGAGGCACGCAGCCGACCGAGGCGTCCTGCCCGGGGCGTGCCCGGCGTTACGGGCGCGGTGCAGAGCAACGACCCCGGGCCCGATACAGTGGGTACCGCGACCGCCTGCCGGCGGCGAGCGGTCCGGCAGGCAACCACCGCACAATTGCAGATCCCGGCGGCATGGAGGCGCCGGCCCGAAAACAGTTGGCAGCCCGACGTGGCCCGACGGCGGGTCGCGGTGCGCGGAGGCGCACGCCGGAGGGCGGCCCCTGCTCTTTGGAGGCGACCATCCATGCCAGAACCGTTGCTTACGCGCTATATGCAGCCGTTGCTGGCCGGCCGGCGGGCCGAGTGCTTTGACATCATCGCCCAGGCCCTGCGCCAACGCCAGCGCCCGGAACAGATCGCTTACGAGGTCATCTGGCCCGCGATGGTCCAGATCGAGCACCTCTACCGCGACGATCGCATCGACAGCGCCATAAGCAACATGGCGGCCCGCATAAACCGCACCATCACCGATCAGCTCCAGGCCCACCTGCCCCGCAAGGCACCCAACGGCAAACGCATGATCGTGGTGTGCTCCGAGGAACCGCACGAGGAGATCGGGGCCGAAATACTCGCTGACCTGTTCCAGGCCGACGGCTGGGAGGTCTACCTGCTCGACAACCAGGTGCCGCACGACGAGCTGCTGCAACTGGTCGGCCAACTCCGCCCCGAAGTCCTGTTGATCTACGGCTCGCAGCCGCACCAGGTGCCCAACGTGCGGCGACTGGTGGAGACGATCCGCGACATCGGCCTGTGCCCGACGATGAACATCGTCGCCAGCGGCGGGGTGTTCAACCGCGTCGAAGCGCTGTGGCAGGAAATCGGCGCCGACGTACACGTCGAACACCCGCGCGACGCGCTGCGCGTGATCAACGACCTGCCCCCCCGCCAACCCGGCCCACGCCGCATCGGCATCGTCAAGAAACGCCGGCGCAAACGCAAGATCGCCGTGTGAGAGCCGCCGCGACGGACGCCCGGCTGATCGCAGTGGGCGGTGCCCGTCCGGCCGGTTCGGTGTTCGTGGTGGGCTGTGCCCACCCTGCGGGGCTGCCTCGCCTGCTTGAGGCCGGGGGGGCGCCTGCTACGATGCGGGGCATGTTGCCGTCGCGTAATGTCGAGGTCGTCGTCGATCTGCGCCGGGTGGCCGCCGCGGCGCGGGAAATCAAGCGTCGCTGCGGCGTCGCGGTCATCGCGGTGATCAAGGGTGACGCCTACGGCCTGGGAGCCGAGCGTGTGGCGGCGGCGCTCGATCCACTGGTGGACGAGCTGGCCGCCTTCTCGCTCGACGAACTGGCCCGGCTCGGCCGGCCCGGCCTGGTGCTCGGTCCGGCGAGCGAAGCCCCGGAGCGCTACCGCGAGCTGGGCGCCCGTCCGGTGATCTCCACGCTCGAGCAGGCCCGGCGCTACCGCGGTCTGCCGGCGGTGGTCAACGTGGATACGGGCATGCAGCGTTTCGGCTGCGAACCGCAGGAGCTGGCCGGCCTGCTGGATGCCAGCGGAGCGCGCGAGATCATGACCCACGCCCAGCACCTGTCGGCGGCCCGACGTCTGGCCACCTTGTGTCCCGAGCGTCCGCTGCGGCGACATGCCGCCGCCAGCAGCCTGCTGGGTGAGCCGCAGGCCTGGCTCGACGCCGTGCGGCCCGGCCTGGCATTGTACGAGCGGGCCATGCGGGTCAGCACGCGGCTGGCCAGGGTACGCGAAACGCGCGGTCCGGTCGGCTACGGCGGCTTTGCCGCCCCGCGGGTGGGCGTGATCCTGGCCGG
>CAZRSM010000008.1:0-1506 GCA_964602755.1 uncultured Planctomycetales bacterium | reverse complement strand
AAACGCCAAGGGAGCACCGAGGCCGCCAAGGGAGCGCCGAGGGCGCCAAACCGTAGGGTGGGCACCGCCCACCACGATTAGAGGGCACCCACGCCCGCCAGAAACCGCCAAGAGTGCCAAGGGAACCGCCAAGACGCCAAGGACGCCAAGACGTAGGGTGGGCAATTCCCACCACGATTACAACGAGGCGCCGCGCGCCCACCGTCCCCCCTTCCAGGGGGGACTTACAGGGGGGTCGAAGCCGGCGAATACGAACAGCCACCGGATAGCCGGACCGTCGTCGCATCACAGCCATCTATCACTTTGCACTTATCATTTTGCATTCGCAGCCTCGACCCTCCCCCGAACCCCTCCCTGGAAGGGAGGGGAGCCTGGCGGCACGCGCGCCGCCACCGTCCTCGACCCCTTCGTCCCTGTGTCCCTCCGTGCCTTTGTGCCTCCGTGCCTATGTGCCTCAGCGCCTTTCCGCCTTCGCTCCCCCCTGCTGCTCGAGCAGCGTCTCGGCGAAATAGCTGCTGCGCACGAACGGCCCGCTGGCCACCGCCTCGAAGCCCAGCTCGCGGGCCACGCGGGCCAGCTCGTCGAACTCCGCCGGCGGGTAGAAGCGCGCCACCGGCAACTGCCGCGCACTCGGCTGGAGGTACTGCCCGATCGTGACCAACTGGCAGCCGGCCGAGCGCAGGTCGCGCAGGGCCGCGACCAGCTCGTCGAACGTCTCACCCAGGCCGACCATCAGGCCGCTCTTGGTCTTGATTGCCGGGTCGAGCCGCCGAACCTGGCGCAGCACGTCGAGCGAACGCTCGTAACGCGCCGCCGGCCGCACCTGCTTCTGCAGGCGGGCCACGGTTTCGAGGTTGTGGTTGTAGACGTCCGGCCGGGCCGCGACCACGCACTCGACCAGCTCGGGGCGGGCGTGAAAATCGGGCACCAGCACCTCGACGGTCGCCTGCGCAAGCCGCTGGCGCACGGCCGCGATGCAGCGGGCGAAGTGGCCGGCCCCCTCGTCGGGCAGATCGTCGCGGGCCACGCTGGTTATCACCACGTGCCGCAGGCCCAGCTCGGCGGCCGCCTCGGCCAGCCGCTGCGGCTCGTCCGGCTCGGGCGGTTTCGGTCGGCGGGTGCTGACGGCGCAGAAGCCGCAGCGGCGAGTGCAATCCTCGCCCAGGATCATGAAGGTCGCCGTGCCGCGCGACCAGCACTCGGTGAGGTTGGGACAGCGGGCCTCGACGCACACGGTCGCCAGCCGCAGGCCGTTGATCAGCTTGCGGGTCTCCAGCATGCCGCGCGTCGGCATGGGACGCTTGAGCCAGGGGGGGAGTCGGCGGCGCGGCGTGGCCCCGTTGAGCACCGGCAATGAGCGAGCTTTCGTTTCCATGGCCAAGATTCTAGCAGGCCACGCCCCGGCTGCCGAACCGCCAAGACGCCAAGGACGCCGTGAGGAACGCCAAGGACGCCAAGAGAAACGCCAAGGACGCCAAGAGAAACGCCAAGGACGCCAAGAGAAAC
>CAZRSM010000007.1:0-2155 GCA_964602755.1 uncultured Planctomycetales bacterium | reverse complement strand
GCCCGCGCTGTCTCATCCACGGCTCGGAGTGAGCAAAGCGCTGATGGAAGGCGAACACGCGCCGGAACCATTCCTTGCGCGGTGAGGGCGGCGGCGGGCTGACGGCGGCCAGCCAGCGGCGATGGGCAGCGAAGGCATCGTGCGAGTCGCCGCGCGTCACGCCCACGGCCCACGCCGTCGCGAACCGCTCGCCAGCCGACAGCGGCCGCTGCCAGAATGCGGCCGTCAGCTCGCAGCCGGCGGCGGATTTGTCCACGGTCACCTCCCGCCACCGGGCGCGCCGCTCCAGGCCGCGCAGATAAAAGCAGCCGCTTGGGTCGTACAGCGATAGGAACTGCAGCGGTGTGTTGCCGCCGACGAACTGAGCGACGTAGCGGCCCGGCCGCCGGGTGATTTGCGCCGCCCGCCGCGGCAGAAACAGCCAGTCGTCGGCCGCGGACCCGCCGAGCCGCAGGGCGCTCAAGCGTGGGAAAACCACCTGGTACTTGCCCGCCGCGGCCGGCGTGAAGATGAGCTTGAGCTGGACCTCGCCCCCGCGCGGCAGCACCGCCAGCACAGCGCGCGAGCCGTCGGCCAGCGAGTACTCTGCGCGAGCCGTGTCGCCGGCGCGCGTCACCTTGGCCCCGCGCACCGGTATCTCGGCGCCATCGCGCTTTACCGCGAACGGCACGCCCGGCCTCAGCGCAAGCGGCGCGGGGCCGGCGATGCGAACCAGCCGCCCGGCGTCGTCGAGCTGCACGGCCGGCCTTTGGGCTGCCGCGCTGCGCTGCCGAGCCGCGGAGATAGACGCCGGCGGCGTACCGCGTGCCCTGGCGCCCTCGTCCACCTCGCCGGGCGACACCTCAAGCCCGAACTCCGCCGGGTGCAGCGCCGGCCCCAGGTTGACCGTCACCGCCGCGACGCCCACGGCCCCGAAGGTCATCCGCTCGCGCACGCAAAGCCGCGCCACTTTCTTGCGCTGCGGCACCGGCACCACGTACGCGCCGAGGCCGCGATAGACTTCGTAGCGGCCGTCGGGCAGAAGGGCGGGGAAGGCCTCGTCGGCGTCGCCGTCGGCGTACTCGATGCGCACCACCAGCTCTTCAGGCAAGCGCACGGCCTGCAGCTCGACCGGCTCAGTCGAATAGTTGACCATGCCGTAATGGCTCAGCCGGGTGGCCAGCAGCAGGTACAGCTCGCTGGCCGCCGCGCCGACCGGCACGGACACTTCGCCGCCGCCCAGCAGCGGAGTGGCCAGGATCCGGTCGGCCGCAGCCACCGCGAAGGGCACGCCGGCGACAGTAACTTTCCCAGCGCCGAACCATCCCCGCACCGAAGGCAACAGGTCAGCGGCCCGCGCGCGTCCGCTGGGCGGCGGCAGGGGCCGCAGGTTCGCGGACTGCGCCACCCACCCGCGCCGCCACTGAACGACGTCGCTCAGCGGCACCCGCGGCCAGCGCGGATACAGAGCGATGTAGTCAACCTCGATGAACGCCCCCGGCTGGTCGGCCTGTATCTGCAGCGCCATCTCGCGGGCCTCGAAGCCCTCGGTGATGTGCGCGACGGCCACGTGCCAGGCGCCGTCGTCGCGCAGGCCGCGGATGCGGATTGGATACGCCGCCTTCGGCGGCATGCCGCCCTCGGCCGAGCCGAAGTAAATGAAATAGTCGCCGTGGGGCGCCAGGCCGCGGGCACGATAGCGCACGGCCAGATACGGCAGCGCCGCCAGGTCTATGGGCCGGGGCAGCGGGCGCGAGAACTTCATGCCCAGCCCGGCCTGCGAGACCTCCAGCCGCAGCAGGCCGTGATGGCTGGAAATGCGGGCGCGCGGGTCGGGGTTGGCCAGCCAGTCGCGGCGCGCCTGCCAGCTCTCAGCGCTGTCGCAGTCATCGCGCCACGGCCGGGCGGCCTTGCGCAGGCGCGGCGGGATGACTTCCGCCCCCTCCGGCGGCGTGGGCGAGAACTCAAGGCGCCGCAGCTCCAGCCTCGCCGGCGCGCGGGCCGCCTGGACCTGGACCGCCACCCACATCACCGGCCCGGCCACCGCACGCGCGTCCACATCAACCGCCACCGTGTGCCATCGCCCGTCGCTGTGAAGCTCGGCCAGGCTCAGCGCGGCGCGGTCAGCGTTGCCCATGCGGCCGAGCCAAACCGCGTAGTCATCCCCCGGCGCCAC
>CAZRSM010000006.1:0-7967 GCA_964602755.1 uncultured Planctomycetales bacterium | reverse complement strand
AGAACCACTCGAGCAATTCCGCGAAGCTGTAGTAGACACCGTCGCCGGCGTAGCGCGGATCGTCGCTGACACACCGCAGGATGCGCGGATACTCCTGGCTGTTGGCCGTGCCAGTGTTCGATCCCAGAAAGCTCGGCGGGTTGGGACTGGCCGGCCCCACGTTGCTGGTGTCGCTGATGATCGCCGCCCGGCGCCCCAGGTGCCACCGTGTCAGTGGCAGGCGGCTGAGCCGGGTGGGGTCGTCGCGCTCGATATGGACCAGGTCATCAGCGAAGGTCCAGCCGTTGCCCGTGCGCACTGCCTGGTCGAGCGCCGCGTGTCCGTAGACCACCTGCACCGGCGAGATCTTGGCCCCGCGTTGCAGAGCCCGCCCGAAATCGTCCGCCGCCGCCACCGGCGGCGCCTGCGAGAGGCTCGGGCGCTGAGTGAAGAACATCAGGATGTCGGCCCGCGGGTCGCTGTACTCCGGCGGCGGGGTGGTGCTGAAGCGCGGATCCAGGGCAGGGTCAACCAGGTTGGGGTCACCCACCAGCACCCGGTAATACTGCCCGGCCTGCCGCAGGTCTTCGGTCAGGGCCGCCGCCTGCGTGCGGCCGACCATCACCAGAATGCTCTGGCCGGGATCGCAGTAGCGCAGGTCTTCTTCGATCTGCAGCGCGAAGTTGCGGGCGATCGTCTCGGCCTCGGACACCGCCGCGGAGATGGCCGCCGTCCTGGCCGTCACGCTGAAGACGTTGGTGACGATGGCCATGGCGACGATCATCACCGCCAGGGCCACCAGCATCTCGGTCAGCGTGAAAGCCGCCGGGCGGCGCGAAGCCGGACTGTCGCTGCTGCGTCTGGCCATCAGTTGCTCTCGCTGATCCGAATGGTGCGCCTGAAGATGCGTACCACCGGCGAAGTATCCTCGAATACCGGCTGCCGACCGCTGCGTTCGGCAAACGACGGCGGAATGACCCAGAACGGGAATGCCCGGGCGTCCAGCCCCAGGTTCGGATTGAACCAGGGATAGTAGCCGTTGTTGGCCACCACCACGGTTACCTGATCGTCACCGGGCCCGGGCGTCACATCGAGCACCTCGTAGATCGGCAGGCTCTCCGGCGCGCTGGGCACGAACCCTACGGCCTGCACCGGCGGGGCGTAGCGCTGATCGTTGACCGCCGGGATCAGCACACTGCCCTTGGCCAGCAGCGGCGCCACGGCCTCGTTGAAGACGAAACTGATCGTCGGCGGCGGCGAGAAGTTCGCCGACAGCGTGCGATCCGTCGCGTTGGCGGCGTAGTAGTCGGTGCCGCCCCGCAGCACCGGCGAGAGCCGCAGCGGCTCGTTTTCGGTATTGCGGAACTGCGTATCGCCGATGATCAGCCAGGGCATCGGCAGAATACGGTCTCCGCCGCCGTCGACGCCGGTAGAACTGCGGTCGCTGAAATCCGCCACCACGGCCTGCGGCCGCTCGAAGGGCGTGATCCCGCCGGCGTAGAACAGGTCCTGCCGCGCGAAGCGGTGCCGCTCGGAAACCCGCCGCGTCACCACCACGATGATCTCGCAGGTGTACGGATCGAGGGCCCGCTCGTTACCGTTGCCGAAGGTGGTGTCTTCGTCTTCGTAATCGTACGAGACACGCCGGTAGAAGGCCGTCCACCCGATGCGCCGATCGAAGGCCAGCTTCTGTTCGCTGCGGATCTGCGGCAGCATCCGCGGCTCGGCGGCGCGTGTCTGGTAACGCAGGTACGGGAACTGGTTGTTCATCAGGTCGCGGACGCGATACGGCACCACCGGCCCGATGGGCGGGTAGACCCGCTCCACGCCCGGCAGCAACGGGTTTTCCGCGAGGCTCAGGCCGGTGCCGGCGGCCCGGGCGATGTCGTACTCGCGCGGCGCGTCGGGCGGTATGCCCCCCAGTCCCGTCAGGTAGGTCAGGATGATCTGTTCCGTGTCGTCGACGATGTCGTAGGTCTGTCCGCCCTGCGGCAGGTTCCAGGCGATGTTGCCCACTACCAGCGGACGCACCTTGATGACCGGTTCGTAAACGTCGTCCGGCGGGAAGCGGGCGGGCAGCGGCGGTGGCGAAGGCTCGGAGTCGCGCGGCCGCATGATGTTGTCCAGCCGGGCCATCACGGCCGGCGTGGCCCGCGCCAGGTCGTGGTCGTACAGATCGTGCGACGTACGCAAACTCGAGGTGATGCGCTCCAGCGCATACTCCCCCGCCGCCTCGGCAGTGGCCTGGTCGATCGTCTGGCGGGTGTATTCCAGCCCCGCGGGCAACGCCGCCGCGATGAACAGCAGCCCCAGGCCCAGGATGACCAGCGCGATCATCAACTCGGCCAGGCTGAAGGCCCTTTGCACAGAGCGTCGCATTGCAGGTTGCCGCTGGTTCACTGCTCTCATTCGCTTTCCACGGCCGTCGGGCCGCTGATCAGGTTGCCACCGCGACGATCGACGTACGACATCAGCCCGTTGCGCGACAGATACTCGCGCCGGGCGGTGATGGTGTTGGAATCCGAAGCCTTGCCCAGCGCCACGAACGGCTCGCGCTGGTAGATCAGCACGCCGGTGAAATTGTGTCGGCGAAAAGCGTACTGGCCGATCAGTTGTCCGTCGCCGGCCCGTTGCCCGCTGGTTTCGCCCTGGGCGGTGGGCGCGCTGCCGGCCGGCCGCGGGTCGAAGGCGTACATCTGCCACGCGTAGCGCCGCATGCCCTGCGCGCTGCGCACCACCCCCACCTGCGGATCGAAGACTATCAGATAGTCGTCGGCATCGAGGAAGTCCTCACCGCTGGCAGCCGCGTTCAGCTCGAACCGGCCGATCCGGCCGTCGAGCACGAAGTTGCCCAGCACGTCGCGCCCGCCGGTCAGGTCGTGATGGTAGACCTCGTCGCGCGGCCGCTGGGTGGCGAAGACCTCGGCCGGCGCCACCCACGTATCCGGCGGCAGCATATTCACCGGCCCGTCGGGCATGCGCTCGAAGCGCTCCTCGATCAGCACCTGCAGCGGATTGTACGGGTCGGCCGAGGCCGTCTGCCGCCAGACGTAGGTGGCGATCATCTGGCGGTCGGCCAGATTGGCGAGCTGCGTGTTGTTCTCGTCCAGGTGCCAGGCGGCCGGGAAGATGCGTACCGCCGCCAGGTCGCTGTTGGAGAGCGCCACGATGTGCGTGCGGGTCAGCATGCCGCTGAGCAGTTGGTTGGTCTTGGTCAACCGCTGCTGGCGGGTCATCGAATTGAACGCCGGTACGCCGAGGGCCAGGATCAGCACGATGATGCCGATCACCACCAGCAACTCGACGATGGTGAACGCGCACCGCGCCTCCCGGCGGACGCCCCGCCGATACGCTGCAAACTGGCTGTAGCGGCCCAACGTTCTGCTCACGTCTCTGGCTGACCTCACTCTCGAACGATCAGCGGCCCGGGCACACTCGGCCCCCAAAGCCGCCGTGGAATTGTAAGTGCTCCCCGGTGTCCGGCGGACGCCGAACGCCGCGGGCCACTGCCGCCTCACGGCTGCGTATCCCCGTCGGGGCGATAGGCGTAGTCCTCGGCCAACCCCACGGCCCGCACCCAACCGCCGCTCAGGCCGCTGCCGCCGCCGGGCGTGGGCATCGGGAGGTCGCCGTCGCGATAACGCGGGCCGTCCCGCAGCGCCAGCCACGGCTTGGGCAGCATCTCGCTGAAGATCCAGTTCTCCGGCGGACTGAGCTGCTGGCTGCGCTGCTGCGGCTCCTGGCGGTTGGAAGCCACCCACTGTTCGTAGACCTCGCGCTTGATGCCGCGCGAGCGCAACACCGGGCGGCGTTCGACCACCCTCCAGGCCAGCCGTTCGCCGCTGGCTGTGGCGACCACCTTGCGTTCGAGCTTGACATACAGCATGTAATCGAGCGGCACGCCCCAGGCGTCGTGGATGCCCAGCACGTCCTGCCAGCCCTCGATCTGTCCGGGAACGCCGCCGCTGCCCTTGGGGTTGACATAATCGCGCGAGCGCTCGTTGAGCGGCTTGCGGGCGTACTCGGGGATCAGCTTCTCGGCCTCGGGCACGAACAGAGCCAGGTAAGCGGCCAGGGCCCGGTTGTCGTCGTTGCCGTCGGTCTCGTTGGGTTGCGGGGCCGCCGACGTGCCGCCGAAGGCGACATAGCTGGCTTCGCCGCCGGCGGTGCCGCCCAGATCGAGTGCCAGACGCGCCGAGACGTAGCCCAGGTTGGCCCCGCGCGGCGTCGGCTCGACGGCCCGGGCCACAGTGCCGCCCTGGCCGGCCCGGTGCAGCGCGTAGGGCGGATAGCTGCCGAACGATTCGGCCCCCGGACGGTCGTAGGTCACCTTGAGCGGGTTCTGGACGGAAAACTGCTCGATCGCCAGCATCACGTTCTGCATGATCTGCCGGGTGTTGCGCACTTTCTGCTGGCGAATGGTCTTGCTGGCAATGGTGACCACCATGGTGATCAGCAATCCCAGCACGGCGATCACCACCAGCAATTCGATCATGGTGAAGGCCCGCCGCACTCGCCATCGTCCAAGAGCGTTCATATCCGTCGCGTTCCTAGTGCGCGTGCCCCAGGTCCTCGGCGCCGTTGTGCGCGAAGTTGGCAATGTCGTCCGCCGTCCCGAAGACTCCGTCGGCCCCGGCACTGATCAGCAGATAGCTGTCGGGATTGTGGGGCCAGACGCGCGCGGCCAGGTCGTGATTGCGGATGTAGTGCGCGAAACCCAGCGGCGGGTTGTTCAGGTTGAACGGTGCCGCCCCGTCCCACACGAGCCGATGCATCTCGTCCTTGTTGTAGTACTCGGCCCGCAGCAACAGCGGATCTTCGTGTATGCCCCCGGGCGGCGTGGCGCCGAGCTGGGCGTTGTCGCTGGCCAGCAGCAGGCCGTTGTCCAGAAAGTGGTAGACGCCCCGGTCGCTCGGCTGGTCGTTCACGTTGGGGGTCGGGTCGGCGATGGTCTGACCAGCCGGATCAGCCCGCCAGTAGAGCACCGGCTGGCCAAAGGCATCCAGGAAGAACGGATAGCGCCGTCCCGGTGCCTGAACGCCTACCGCCTTGGCGGCCTTGCGCTCCACCTCGACGACGTACGACTCTCTGTCGGCATCCCAGGGCGTCACCTCGACCTTGGCCAGATCGACATAGGGACCGTACCGCGGCTGAAGTGGCTGACACTTGGCCTTGAGAGCATACGCGCTCGATTTGGCGCGTTCGTCGCTGTTGTTGACATTGTCGGTATCCAGCGACCAGAAGCGCGTCTGGTTGCGGAAGGTCTTGAAGCCCGGCGTGCCCAGCAGGTCGGCCCCTGCCAGGGCCCAGACCAGCAATCCAGCCCCGCTGATGTTGGTGGGCGCCAGCGCTGCCTGAGTCCCCGGCTTGGGGATCACGGCGGTGTACTGCAACAGGCCGGACCGTTTGTGATCGGGAGCTGAAGGCGGATATGCCCCCCCTACCGCCTGATCCGCACGGAATGTCTCGAGTCCCGTCGACAGCGTGCCGAGCAGCGCTTGCGTAGCGGTGTTCTTGGCATTGGTGCGTACCTTGTTTACCGCCGGCACCAGAATGGCGATCAGGAGCGTGATTATCGCAATGACGGTCAGCAGCTCTACCAGCGAGAAGCCGGCGACCGTCGCGCGTCTGGTGGCGATGTTGCGATTCATTGGCAAGTAACTCCAAACGGTACTGGTTGTCGGGCCGCCAGCGGCGACGCCCGCGACCGTGGCTAGTAGTTCTTCTGGAAGTTCACGACGTCGTCGCTCGAACCGTAGACGCCGTCCTGCCCGGCCGAAATAAGAATGAACGTATCAGGATTATGCGGCTGCAACAGCCCCTGGTTGCCGCGCAACGTGTTCTCGAAGACCTTGGCATCGCAGATGAACGCGGCGAAGGTGTCGGCGTCGGGCCACGTGGTCTGATTCTGGACGAAGCCCAGCGTCCCCAGCGGATGCGTGTAGGGCTGCTGGTGGGCCTCGGAAAGGTCCCAACCCGGAGTGCTTACCGGGTAACGCCCGTTGTTGCCGTCCGAGCCGGTGTAGAAGGCGTTGTCGGCCTGGTCGTACTTGCCGATGGCAAAACTGCCGCCCGGCGTACCGGTCGTGAAGGCCTGCTCGACGTTGGCGTTCGCGGCGTAGTACAGAATCGGGTACTCGAACAGGTCGACGTAGAACGGCAGGTATTCGTTGTTCCAGACGGACGAGCCGCCGGTGCCCCCTCTGGCGTCCGACACCAGCCCGCTGGGCAGCATCAAGGTCTGGTCCGGGTCGTACTCCAGCAGCTTGTTGATCGAGCTGGTCTGTTTGCCGTCCGGGTCGGCATACGGCCCGTTGCGACCGAACTGCCGCGTCTGGTTGGCCGGCAGGTCGTACCAGTCGAGCCAGTCGTCCTGGTCGATGCGGCCGTCGCCGTTGGCGTCGTTCTTGATGTCGGGCGTCACGAAACCGCGTCCGTCCGGGCCGCTGAGCTGCAAGGTCAGCCACTGCGCCCCCATCAACGGGACCTGGGCCGCTTCGCCTTCGAAGGGGTTGTAACCGCGCGACTGGGGGTAGTAGCCGAAGTCGCCGTGGAACATCTCGCAGCCGTCGGAGAGCGCCTTGATCACGTTGGCGGTGGCGGCCTCCTTGGCGCGTTTGCGAACCGATGACAGCGCCGGGATCAGGATGCCGACCAGCAGCACGATGATGCCGATGACGGTCATCAGCTCGATGAGCGTAAAGCCCCGCCGTCGGCTTGTCGCAAGAGAGAGCATGAATGAATCCTTCCAGTCGTTCTTGGTCACTCGCGTTTGCCCAGCTCTAGCTGGTGAGCCCCTGTATCAGGTGGATCATGGGCAGGTACAGGGCCACCACGATGAAACCGACTATACCACCCAGCACCACCACCATGATCGGCTCTAGCAGGCTGACCAGCGAGGCCACCAGCGTGTCCACCTCGTCGTCGTACGTGTCGGCCACCTTGTAGAGCATCTTGTCCAGCTCACCGGTCTCTTCGCCCACGTCCACCATGTTGACCACCAGCGAGTCCACACACTTCGAGGCCCGCAGCGGGTTGGCGAAGGTGTCACCCTCGCGGATCGAGTCGTGTACCTTGCCCAGCATGCTGGCGTAAACCTCGTTGCCGGTGGTCTCGCGCGTGATCTTGAGGGCCTCCAGGATCGGCACGCCTGCCGCGATCAGCGTTCCCAGCGTGCGCGAGAAGCGGGCGATGCCCGACTTGGTCACGATCTTGCCGAAGACCGGGATCTTCATGGCGATGGTGTCGAGCACGTAACGCCCTATCCAGGCTTGCCTTATCAGCTTGTACATGCCCCAGACGATGAGCGGCAACAGGATGATCACCAGCCAGCCCGGCGGCGAGCCCTTGATCAGCCAGTCCGAG
Organism: uncultured Planctomycetales bacterium; assembly: GCA_964602755.1. Taxonomy (GTDB): domain Bacteria; phylum Planctomycetota; class Phycisphaerae; order UBA1845; family Fen-1342; genus JALSRY01. Next base: position 623 of record CAZRSM010000006.1, on the reverse strand, counting down.
GCCTTGATCAGGACCTCCGTCATCTTCGGCAACGTGTTCACGCCGAAGTCGGCGAAGATGTCGCGGAACTTGGGCACCAGGAAAATGACGATCAGCAGCGTAATCGCCGACGCAATCGTGATCACCACCGCCGGGTAGATCATCGCGCCGATGATCTTGCGCCGCAACTTCTGGGCCTTCTCCAGGAACTCCGCCAGGCGCTGCAGAATCACGTCGAGCACACCGCCGGCCTCGCCCGCCGCCACCATGTTGCAGTAAAGCCGGTCGAACACCTTGGGATGCCGGGCCATCGCCTCCGAGAGCGTGTGCCCCGCCTCGACGTCCTCGGCAATCTGCTTGAGCACGTTCTTGAGCATGCCCGGCTTCTGCTGCTGTTCAAGGATCTTGATGCTGCGCAGAATCGGCAGGCCCGCGTCCTGCAGCGTCGACAACTGACGCGTGAGCTGCGTCACCGTCTTGGTCGAGACCCAGCCGAAGCCGGCACCGGCGGCCTTCTTGCGCCGCGCCGCTCCGCCCTTCCGGGCGCTGATCCGTTTCTTGCCCCCCTTCTCCACCACCTTGGTCGGGAAGTAACCCAGGCTGCGAACCTTCGCTACGGCCTCTTCCTTGGTGGGGGCCTCGAT
>CAZRSM010000005.1:0-2063 GCA_964602755.1 uncultured Planctomycetales bacterium | reverse complement strand
GCCGCCTGCCGGCAAACCGCCGGCGGGCAAGCCGCGCGGCAACCCGCAGTTTCGGGTAAAGCCCGGTGGCGGCACGCCGCCTCGGGAAGAAGCCGGCGAGCTGTCCCATGCCTGGGAAAAAAACGATGAGGAGTTCCGTCGCATCCTGAACCGCGCCAAGGGATACGAATAAGAGGAGCGTAAGACATGCCAGTTACCACCACGACCCAGGTCCCTGTAAACATCCAGGGATTTTACGACCGAAACCTTCTCGAGCGCGCCGTACCCGAGCTGCTGTACTCGCTGTTCGGCCAGGTGCGCCCGATTCCCAAGAACGCCGGCACGCGCATCAACTTCCGCCGCTACGGGTCGCTGGCCGCGGCCACCACGGCGCTGACCGAGGGCACCACCCCGTCCGGCAAGCAGCTGTCGGTGACCGACATCTACGCCACGCTGGCGCAGTACGGCGACTTCGTGACCCTTTCCGACTGGCTGCAGATGACCGGTCTCGACCGGGTGGTGCTCGAGGCCCAGGAGGTGCTGGGCGAACAGGCCGGCAACACCGTGGACCAGATCCACCGCGACGTGGTCGTGGCCGGCACGACCGTGCGCTACGCCAACGACGTGGCCAATCGCGGCGCCATCGACAAGACCATCCAGGACGTGGACCTGAACAGCGCCGTGCGCACCCTGGAGGGCAACAACGCCAAGAAGATCCGCGAAATCAAGGTCGGCGGCGCGCGCATCAACACCTATCCCATCCGGCCGGCCTACATCGGCATCACCCACACCGACTGCCGCCAGGACATCGAGAACCTGACCGGTTTCAAGTCCGTGGAGGAGTACGCCAGCCAGAAGGACGTGCTGCCCCAGGAGATCGGGGCCACCAAGAACGTGCGCTGGCTGGTGACCACCAACGCCAAGGTGTGGACCAATTCCGGGGCGACCGCCAGCGGAACGGGCCTGGTAACCAGCAACACCAACGTGGACGTGTACGGCACGTTGATCCTGGCCAAGAACGCCTTCGGCGTGGTGCCCCTGCAGAAGAAGTCCATCCAGAGCATCATCAAGCAGCTGGGCAGCGCCGGCGCGGACGACCCCCTGAACCAGCGCAGTACCGTGGGCTGGAAGACGGCCACCGTGGCCAAGATCCTCAACGATGACTTCATGGTGCGCATCGAGCACGGCGTCACGGATCTGTAGCCTGTAACCCCGGGGCGCTGACAGGCGCCCCGCAGACCCGGAAAGGAGTGCAAGTGGCAAAGAAAGACAGCGAGAAAAAGGCCGCCGAGGACACGATCGCCCCGCAGAGCGAAGAGACAAGGGACACGCCTCCGGTGCCCTGGGAAGACCTTGCGGCCGCCGACGGCGAGCAGGCGCCGGGCCAAGAGGATCCCACCCGTCCGGCGGGCGACGGCTGGCGCAAGGTGACGGTCTACTGGGCCAACGCCGACCCGGACAACAAGAGCAACCCCATCGTCGTCAACTGCGTGGGAAAGTACGGCAAAAAGGTGATCGTGCCCGGCGTTCCGGTATGGCTGCACGAGCGCCACATCGCGCGGCTCAACGACGCCGTGATCGAGACCGAGCTGCAGGTTCCCGAGGGCAGCGGCATCTACTCGGCCGCAAACCCCCTGCGCGCCGCCGAGAACCAGAATCCGGGCATGCGCGCGCGACAGGATCCGGCCACCGGCCTGGTCTACCTGGTCAAGCGCACCGTGCAGTACGTGATCAGCCGCGAGGAGTAAGCCATGGGGACCCTGGCCACGGCCATCACCCGGGCGCGCATCCGGGGCCGCGACACCGCAAAGACCCTGCTGACGGACCAGCAGCTGCTGGCGCTGGTCAACGGCGCGCTGGAGACCATCCACGGCGAGCTGGCCAACGTGCAGAGCAGCCTGGTGACCGACAGCGGCACGCTGACCACCGAGGCCGGCAAGGGCGAATACACGGCCGGGTTCCGGTTTGAAAGCGTCTCTTTGGCCCACATCGGGGGCGACACCACGCCGATCTCCCAGGTGCCGCCGGAGCAGGCCGCGGCCTGGGCGGGCAGCGCCAGCGGACGGCCCACCGCGTTTTACCTG
>CAZRSM010000004.1:0-2696 GCA_964602755.1 uncultured Planctomycetales bacterium | reverse complement strand
TCCATGCCGTAGGAGCCCAGGCCGACCGCGTCGCGGGCCACCCGCCGGCCGCGGCAGTTCTGCTCGGTCATCACGTACCCGGCGACCATCCGCCGGGCCTCGCGGATGTAGAGCTGATACGGCCAGTTGTCGTTGTCGGTGAACTCGTCGCGGGCCAGACCCCACTTCTGGAAGTGCTTGCGCACCTCGGGCGGCACACGCGGGCTGTGGGCCAGCGTCCACATCAGCCCCTGCTGGTAGCTGCGGTGGGCGGCCACGATGCGCGCCCGCGTGGCGTAGTCGCCGTCGGGATAGTCGTAGTTCATGCCGATGTAGTCGGTGCTGACGGCGAAGTTGTTGTTGGTGTCGGTCTTGCGGTTGGGCATCATCACCGGGTGCCACGGCACGCGGTGGTCGCCGGCCTCGAAGTTGCGCAGCAGCAGCTCATACTGGCGGGGGTCGTAGTCCGCCGGCTTTTCCCACGGCCGGCGGTTGGCCGGTACGTCGGTCGTACACATGCGGAAGCAGTAGGCCTGCACGCGGTGATCGCCGGCCCCCTCCCGGCCCGGACCGGTCGGGTCGATGCCCGGCAGCAGGCCGCTCTTGGGGTCGCCGGGCAACACGTATGGATCGACCGGCCTGGTGAACTGGTGGTATTTCGCGTTGCGGGTCTGGACGCCGTCGAGCGTTTCGCCGTAGATCGCGTTGCCCTCGCGGCCGATCACGTAGCCCACGCCGGCGAGGGCCATCAGGTCGCCTTCGTAGCTGGCGTCGATGAACACGCGCCCCGCCACGGTCAACCCCGATTCCATCCGCAGCGACACGATGCGCCCGCCGCGCTTGACCACGCCCGCCGCCCCGCTGGTGCGGTGCAGCAACGGCTGCGGGCAGCCGGCCTTGAGCGGCTCGCGGCGGATCGTGCGGCCGGTGAGGTCGAGCCGCTGGCCGAAGACCACTTTCACGCCGGCTTCGCGGACCAGTTCGCCGAAGACCTGCTCGGCGACGTGCGGCTCGAAGCGCCAGGCTTCCTCCTTCCCATACCTGGCCCCCACACGGCGGTAGAACTCGCGGGACAGCCCGCCGATGGCCTCCTTGTTGCCGATGTCGGTGGCTCCCAGGCCGCTCGACGACAGGCCGCCGAGGTGCTTGCCGGGCTCGATGAGGACCACCGAGGCGCCCATCCGCGCGGCCCGCACCGCTGCCACCACTCCGGCCGATGTCCCGCCGTAGACCACCACGTCATAAGTCGGCTGCGGCGGCTGCTGGGCCAGCGCACCGGCCGCCAGCATCAGCGTGCTCAGCATGAAGACTCGCATGTTTCTTTCCTTTGCATCCGGCCGCAGCGGGCCTTTACAGAATCAGCATGGCGTCGCCGTAGCTGAAGAAGCGGTAGCGTTGTTCGACCGCCACCCGGTAGGCCCGCCTGACCTGCTCTGTTCCGGCGAAAGCCATCACCAGCGCGATCAGACTGCTGTGCGGCAGGTGAAAGTTGGTCACCAGGGCGTCGACGTTGCGATACTCGTAAGGCGGATAGATGAACAGTTCGGTCCAGCCGCGCGTCGCCGGGGGCCGGCTGCCGCCTCCCAGCCGCTGCGGCAACGACTCGAGCACGCGTACCGAGGTGGTGCCCACCGCCACGATGCGTCCGCCGGCGGTGCGCGTCTGTTCGAGCAGATCCAGGGCGGGCCCGGTCACTTCGAAGTACTCGGCGTGCATGTGGTGGTCTTCGACGCGCTCGCTGGCGATCGGCGCGAAGGTGCCCATCCCGACGTGCAGGGTCACCCGTGCCAGCCGCACGCCCAGCGCTGCGATGCGCTCCAGCAGCCGGGGCGTGAAGTGCAGGCCCGCGGTGGGCGCCGCCACCGCCCCCGGCCGGCGCGCGTACACGGTCTGATAGTGCTGGACATCGCCCGCATCGGGCGCCGGATCACGCCGGATGTACGGCGGCAGCGGCACCTGGCCGACGCGCTCCAGCAGCTCGAAGGCCTCGATCGGCGGCTCGGGGCGCACGGTCCACTGGCCGCGATCGCCGCGCGCCAGCAGTTCCAGCTCGACCTCGGCCCCTTCGCAGCGCAGTCGCTGTCCGACCCGCAGCCGGGCCGTCGGCTTGAGCAGCACCTGCCAGCCGGCGTCGGTCTGGTGCAGATACAGGCCCTCGACGCGGCCGCCGGTGGTCTTGCGACAGAAGAAGCGGGCCGGAATCACGCGCGTATCGTTGAGCACCAGGCAGTCGCCGGGGCGCAGGTATTCGACGATCTCGCGAAAGCGGCGGTGTTCGAGCCGTCCCTCAGGCCGATGGAGCACCATCAGCCGCGAGCTGTCGCGCGGCTCGACGGGCCGCTGGGCGATCAGTTCTTCGGGCAGCTCGAAATCCAACTCGTCCAGTCGCACCGCCGGGACGCTCCGCATATGCAACAGCCGCTCGACGCCAGGCACCCGGCGACAAACGCCGGGCAGCGGTTGCCCGCGACTTGCCGCGCGGGCATAGAATAAGGCGGTTGGTCCGGGTCGACCATAGAAGGCCCCGTCAGCGGGAGAGCCGCCTTGACGCAAGTCCCCCCGACGATTGTTCGCGGCACCTGCTCCTGCGGCCAGCGTTATCGCGTGCGCAACGCCCGCCCCGATGTCACCGTGCGCTGCCCGCGCTGTCGCCGCACCATCACCATCACCGCCGCCGACCTCGACGCCGCCTCGGCCGACACGCGTCTGGTCCCCGC
>CAZRSM010000003.1:0-2734 GCA_964602755.1 uncultured Planctomycetales bacterium | reverse complement strand
CGGCCAGCAGGTTGTAGCGCAATCCATGGCCGGCTGCCAGGTTGCGGGCGTATCTGAACGAGATGAAGGCGTCGTCGATGACGAACCAGAAGCGCCACACCAGCAGCAGATAGCCGGCCAGCAGCAACACCAGCCCGCCGGCCTCCAGGCGCGGCGCGCCGCGGCGGTTGACCACCAGCCGCTGGTCCGCCGTCGTGGCACCGCATTGCGGATCGACGCTGCTCATGGGCGAGAGTGTGGCCACAGGCGGCCAGACTGTCCAGCCGGTCGACTGGTCGCCCCCCGTTTGACTCCTCTACTTACCAGGGAAACGGCGGGCCGTGCAGCCTGCCGGCACGGGGCTGGTTCCCGGTCAAGCGCCGGCGGCCAGCAGCTCCCCCACGCGCCCGCCGGCGCCGAGCATCCCCACGAAACCCGCCAGCAGGTAGCCCGCGTCGTGTGGCCCGGGACGCGCCTCGGGATGAAACTGCACCCCCAGGACGTTGCTCTCGGCGTGCACGAAGCCCTCGACGCTGCCGTCGTTGAGGTTGACGTGCGTCACCGCCGCGCCGACCCGCTGAAGCGACTCGGCATCGACCGCGAACCCGTGATTCTGGCTGGTGATCTCGACCCGCCCGGCCGGCCGGTTGAGCACCGGCACGTTCACGCCGTGGTGCCCGAAACGCAGCTTGTATGTCCGCGCTCCCAGCGCCAGCGCCAGCAACTGGTGCCCCAGGCAGATCCCCAGCATCGGCCGACGCCCCAGCAGCGACCGCAGCGTGGCGCACAGCTCGTGAACCGCCGCCGGATCGCCCGGCCCGTTGCCCACCACCACGCCATCCGGTTCACACGCGCAGATCGCGTCGGCCGACGCCCGCGGCCCCAGCAGCGACACGCGACAGCCGGCGGCCACCAGGCCCGCGACGATGCCGGCCTTGATGCCGCAGTCGAGCACTACCACGTGGAGCGGCGCTGCGGGCGGCCCGAGACGGCGGGCCGGCCCGTCGGCCGCGACGCGCTGCACCAGGTCGGCCCCTTCGATCGGCTCGGCCGCCCGGGCCAGCCGCAGCAGCTCCAGCGGGTCGTCGATCTCGGTCGACAGCGCGCCGCGCATGGCACCGGCGGTGCGAATCCGCCGCGTGAGCGCCCGCGTATCGACACCGGCCAGGCCGACAACGCCGCGGCGTTGCAGAAACTCGTCGAGCGCCAGTGTGGCGCGGTAGTTGCTCGGCCGGCGGGGCAGCTCGTGCAGCACTACACCCGCCAGGTGCGTGGCCGCGGACTCGTCGTCCTCGTTGTTGATGCCGTAGTTGCCCATCAGCGGGAAGGTCATGGTGACGATCTGCCCGCAGTAGGAGGGGTCGGTGAAGACTTCCTGATAGCCGCACATCGCGGTGTTGAAGACCACCTCGCCGGTGCTCGTACCGGCGGCGCCCACCGCGACGCCCTCTGCCACGGTGCCGTCTTCCAACGCCAGTCTGCACGCAAGCATGGCGCTCACCTCGCTGCGCAGCTCGCCGGCTCGCTCGGCGGCGCCGCCGGGTGCGTGAGATAGTCCTGCAGGGCCCTGGCTTCGAGCCGTCCGGCCCGCAGGGCCCTGATCGCTCCCACTGCGGCCCGCGCCCCGGCGATGGTGGTTATCAGCGGAATGCCCAGCCGGATCGAAGCCACCCGCCAGCGCCCCTCGTTGGTCGCGCTGCCGGTGTGGATCGGCGTATTGATCAGCAGGTCGAGCTGCCGGTTGTTGATCATGTCCAGCAGGAACGGGGGACCGGTGCCGTCGTGCTTGGACACCAGTCGGGCGGGGATGCCGTGGGCGGCCAGCACCGCCCGCGTCTTGACCGTCGAGTAGATCTCGAAGCCCAGCTCGTGCAGCTCGCGCGCGATCGACACCACCTGCGGCTTGTCCGCATCGCAGACGCTGACCAGCACCCGCCCGGAAGTCGGCAGCTCGACCCCGGCAGCCAGCAGGGCCTTGGCGAACGCCAGGGGGTAGCTCTCGTCGATGCCCATCACCTCGCCGGTGCTGCGCATCTCCGGCCCCAGCGCGAAATCCACGCTGCCCAGCTTGCGGAACGGAAAGACCGGTGCCTTGACTGCCGCGCGGGTCGTCGAGCGCGGCCGGCCACCCAGCGGTCCCAGGGCCTCGTCCAGCGGCTCGCCCAGCATGACCCGCGTGGCCACCTGTGCCCAGGGCACGCCCGTGGCCTTGCTGACGAACGGTATGGTGCGCGAGGCCCGCGGGTTGACCTCGATTACGTATACCGCCCGCCCCTGCACGGCGAACTGCACGTTCATCAGCCCGCAGACTCCCAGCCGCCTCGCCAGCAGCTTGACCTGGTAGGTGATCTCGTCGACCACCGCCGGCGAGAGCGAATACGGCGGCAGCACGCAGCAACTGTCGCCGCTGTGAATGCCGGCCTCCTCGATGTGCTCCATGATGCCGCAGATATCGCAGCGTCCGGCACCGGCCGGCCGCGTCGGGTGGCCGTAGTCGCTGACCGCGTCCACGTCGACTTCCACCGCGCCCGCCAGGAACTTCTCGATCAGGATCGGATGACGCTCGTCCAGCGCCGGCGACCGGTCGCTGGCTTCCAGGGCCTCGTCGATGTAGCGCTCCAGGTCCGCGGTGTTGTTGCAGACCTGCATCCCCCGGCCGCCCAGCACGTACGACGGCCGCACCAGCACCGGATAGCCCAGCTCGCCGGCCACCTGCCGCGCCTCGGCCCGACAGCGGGCGATGCCGCCCGGCGGC
>CAZRSM010000002.1:0-2448 GCA_964602755.1 uncultured Planctomycetales bacterium | reverse complement strand
CGCATTGCGCGCCAGCTCGATCTCGACGAGGACCAGCGGGCGCAATTCGAGGAATTGACGAAGAAACAACGCGAGGAAATGCGCGAAATGGCGGCCCGCTGGCGCGAACTGCGCCAGGCCGAGCGTGACGGCGATACCGAGCGAACGGCCCAGTTGCGGGCGGAACTGCCGGCCTGGGGCGGCCCCGGCACGATGCTCGCCGACGCGCTCGAACAGCTCGAGCCCATCCTGCGTCCCGATCAGGTCGGGCGTCTGTGGGAACTCCAGGACCGCATGCAGCGCCGCCAGCAGATGCGCGCGCAGTACCGGGCTGTGACCCGGGAGCTTCCCGACCAGCTCGGCCTCGACGACCAGCAACGCCAGGAGTTTGACAAACTCCTCCAGAGCCAGCGGGAACAAATGCGCTCGCGATGGACCGAACTGCGCCCGCTGATGCAGAAGCTGCGTGATGCGGTCGAGGCGGGCAACGAGGAGGAGGCCGAGGCGCTGCGGGCCGAGATCGAACAGGCCCGCCCCGATCCCGATGAGATGTTCGCCGAGTTCTTCGAGAAACTTGTTTCACACCTCAACGCCGACCAGGCCGCCAGGCTCCAGGAGTTTCGGCAGCGGTGGGAGGCTCCCCAGGGCGGCAACGGCGCGGCGGACGACCACGGCCATCTGACGATCCGCGAGCTCTTTCGGGCGGTCAAGCGCCTGCGGCTCGACCGCGAGCAGAAGGAACTGACCCGCGACATTCAGAAAAAAGCGCTGGGCAAGTACCGCAAGATCGGTCGCCGGGACCGGGCCGGACAGGCCCGTCTGGCAGAAGAAGTCAGGCGGCAGATCGAGGAACTGCTCGAACCGGAGCAGGTCGCAAGACTCGATCATCTCCTGGAGCGCTACGCCAAACGGCGGCGATAGCGGCGGCAACGCGGAATGTGAGCGGCGCTTGACGCAACGCCACAGATCGGGAGAGCCGCTCGGTCGGCCGGCGCGATCGGCCCGATTCCGGCTGCGGCTCAGTCGTCGTATTCGAACGGCGGGTGGGCGATCAGCATCGGCCGGCGCTGGGCAACGTTGACCAGCAGGCCCAGCGCGAGAAAGTTGGCCCACATGCTGCTGCCGCCGGCACTGATGAACGGCAGCGTCATGCCGGTGATCGGCGCCAGGCCGAGGTTCATGCAGATATTCAGAAGCGCCTGCGCCACGATCATCACCACGACACCGACCGCCAGTAGCCGGCCGAACGGATCGTTCGTGACGGTGGCCACCTCCAGCCCGCAGATGATGATGACGACGTAGCAGAGGATCACGACCAGGCAACCGATCAGCCCCCACTGGTTCCCGATCACGGCGAAGATGAAGTCGTTGTGCTCCTCGGGCAGCAGCCCGTACTGAACCACCGCTCCCTCGCCCAACCCCTCGCCGGTGAGCCCGCCGGTGCCCAGCGCGATCAGGCCCTGGCGCAGCTGGTATCCCGGCCCCATGTGCCACTTCTCGTCGGCCACGTTTTGCCGAAACAACACCTCGATCCGCCGGCGCTGGTAAGGCTTCATGCCGAAGGCGTAGAACACCGGCAGCGTGGCGCAGCCCAGCAGGACGATCGTGGCGAGGTGACGCATCCGCGCGCCGGCGACAAACAGCATCGAAAAGAGCACCGGCAGCAGCATCAGCATCGTGCCCAGGTCCGGCTGCTTGAGGATCAGCACCATCGGAACCAGTGTCAGCAGAAACGGCGGAATCAGCCCCCGCCAGGTCCGGTACGACCTGCGATACCGCAGGTACCACGCCAACGCGAGGATGAGCGCCACTTTCATGAACTCGGACGGTTGCAGCCGCAGCGGGCCGAGCTCGATCCAGCGGCGCGTGTCGCGCCGGAACGGGATCAGCGGCAGATCGACGTAACGATCGAGGAACAGCAGGAGCAGCAATACGAGCACGAAACCGTAGATGAGGTAGGAATACTGCCCGATGCGGCGATAACTTGGCACCAGCGTCAGGAACAGCAGGCCGACGCCGGTAACGAGATAGATGCCCTGGCGCAGCGTGAGCGGGCCGATCTCGCGCGTCACGACGGTGAGCCAGTTCGTCTCGGCCGGCACGCGCCGGGCGGCCACATCCGTCGGCGTGACCGGCGGGCGGCTGCGGTCGGTCGCGTGAATCGAGGCGAGCCCGATACTCGACAGAATCAGCACGGGGACGGCCAGTCCCCAGCCGAGACGGGTCAGGTTGAGCACGCGCCGCGTCGTCATGCCCGGGCCATCCGTCCTCTCTTACAACCGCCCATCGCTGTCCCCGTGCCTCAGTGCCGTGCCGAATGGCAAATTATGAATGGCGAATGCCGAATGGCGAATGGCCTCTCGCCTCCTCGTCGCCTTCGCCCCTGTGTCCCCTGATCCCTCGATCCCTGATCCCTCGATCCCTGATCTCTCAATCCCTGATCCCTCAATCCCTGATCCCTCGGTCCCT
>CAZRSM010000001.1:0-2808 GCA_964602755.1 uncultured Planctomycetales bacterium | reverse complement strand
CCTTGGACATGGCGCACCAGTACCACACGCGAGGGGGGGAGAAAGCCTGCCCGCCATGCTGCGAGCCCCAGCAGCAACAAGAACGTCGCTGTCATCAGCCAGCGGCGTGTCGTGCGGCGATACGCGGCTGGTGGGACTACGTCTTCTCGGACCAATCTGGTTTCCTCCGTCGGCGAGCGTAGTTGAGCCCGCCCTGCACCAGGACGGTCAGCAGTGCCCCAGCCGCCAACAGCCAGAGGCGCCAGCCGGGGCGTTGGCGGCCCGTGACAGTGGCGGTGGCCGGTTGCGATGTCGCCACGGCGCGCCGGTCCGCCGTCTTGGACGGGCGGGAGTCGCGGAGCGTGCTCGTGGCCGTGTCCGCCGGCGCCTCTAATCCGTTGAGTGGCTCAGCAGCTTTGCCGCCGTGCTCCGGTTCAGCAGTCTTGGCCGGGCGTGACGTCTGGTTGCCCACCTGTTCTCGGTGCGACGCAAGCAGGCGTGTCACGCTCAAGAGTTCCTCGAAGATCGACCTGGCCCGACGGTTTCGGGATGACTGCCGCACAAGCGCATCGTTCGCTTCAACGATGCCGTCGGGCCGGGTCGGCGAGTCCGGCTCCGCCGAAGCCACCGATACCCACTCGCCATCGATATTCTCGTACAGGACTTCGCCGGGCTCGCCAGCTTCGTCGATGCGGTACACGAGGCCCTGTACTTGATCGGCCACAACCGTGCCCGGCGGGAACTGCGCCTGAAATTCTTCTTCGGAGATCGGCGGATCGATTTCGACGCTCTCGGGAACGACCTCCACGCGAGACCGAAGGAGCCGGCCCGCCAAGCGCATGTCGGTGTGCCAACGGCGGGGGATCCATATGTCAGCGTCTTCCAGGTAAGTCACGGAATCCACTGAAACGATGACAGTCACCTCGCCGTCGCGACCGTAGGTGACCCGCTTCATCGGTAACAAGTCTCGGCTACCGTCCAACCAGAGCGTCGCGTATCTGACACCTTCGTGAAACGCGTCAATCACCAGACACGGAACGTCACCGACCAATTCCACCTGGTCCCGTACGGTACCGTTGGCCAGATAACTCACGAGGCTGGCGTCATCGATCCCCAGACCGTCCGGCTGCGGTTGGCCCAGCAGCATCACACCCACCAGACCGGCTTCGGCCAGGCCGTTGACGTTGCCACTCTCGCTCACGACACCGATCATCTCCTCCGGCAGGAAGGCGGCCTGGACGTCACCGTCGAATGACAGCGTGACATGGCTCGGCAAGCTGTCGCCGCGTGGCAGCTTTGCTTCGACGAAGCGCTCGATCGAGAACCGGCCGGTAGTGGTGTCTACCAGCACGTCCTGGAACACATGAGGGATGTGCCCCCCGGTCAGGCCATCGGCGGGTTCCTGGTAGACGTCATACGCAATCCGCAGGCTGGCCGGGATATAACGTTGGGAAGCCTGCGCTTGCAGCTCCCCGATCGACGGCACCGCGCGCCCCGATTCCTGTGCCAACACGGCTGCGACCAGCGCAGCCGTGATCACAGTTGTCCACACGGCTTTCCTGGAGGTCATGGGTCACTTCGTAGGCGGCCCTTGCGGGCAGGGGCTGTCCAGATTACATCCGGTCTGGAATATACCGGGGCAGGCTACGTAGTAACTGGTCCAGACATCGCACATGCACAGCCAGTTGCACGGGTTGACGGTCTCGACAGCGATCGAGCCGCAGGATGTGTACACGGCATTGCATATCTCGTATCCGCCCTCTTCTACCGTCGCACACTGTGTCGCCGCCAGTCCGCTGATCGTCGGACACCCGCTGGAACAGTAATCGCAACCAGTAGAAAGGCAAGTTGCCGATGGTTTACCAGGGCATGTTGCGGGCAGAGCCGGTACGCAGTCCCAACAGGGCTGAGCGACCACAGGAACCGCCGAGGCGATTACGGCGACGACACTTACCAGCAGTAAACTAGCACGATGAGAAAGGCCACTTATGCCGCTGCTCCTAACAAGGACCCATGTTACCAAAAGCTGCATGGTTGATTATCGCCCTCCCGCCCCAATGTCAAGTGGTTTGCGGGGGGGGGCAGCCGACCGGTCCATATTGTGACGACTCGGCCCGATCGGCACGCCGAACCTGGGGATGCCGGCGCCGACGTGGTCGGGCGAAAGCTGCGCAGATGCCCGAACGAGTGCCAGCGTGGGCGATCGTGCTGCCGACAGGATGGCGGCGCGGCGGCAGAAAAGGCAATACCGCCGCTGCCGAATCGTTTATAAAGGTAGGGGTGGCCGACGATGATCACGGGGCCAGCGCAATGGGCTACGCGAGACGCACCATACTTCACGGCCGCCGGCAGGCGCAGGTCGGGCGGCTGAGTTGCTGGCTGGTGCTGGCGGGGCTGGCCGTCTGGCCGTCTGCCGGGCAGGCGGACGAGGCCCGCCGGGTTTTCGAGAGCCGAAGCCGTTTCACGGTCGCCAACCGCATCGACGAGATCGTCGCGGCCGGCTTGCGGTCGCGGGGCCTGGAGCCGGCCCGGCTGTGCACCGACGAGGTCTTCGTTCGGCGGGTTTACCTCGACGTGATCGGGACGCTGCCGACGCCTCAGCAGGTGCGGGCGTTTCTGCGCGATCGCCAGCCCGACAAGCGCCGCCGGCTGATCGACGCGCTGCTCGAGCGGCCGGAGTACGCCGACTACTGGTCGCTGAAGTGGTGCGATCTGCTGCGGGTCAAGGCGGAGTATCCGATCAAGCTCTGGCCCAACGCGGTGCAGGCCTATCACCAGTGGGTCCACCAGTGGCTGGCGAAAAACGGACCTTACGACGAGTTCGCCCGG